>NZ_JBHVPN010000006.1:0-3918 GCF_042887255.1 Gottfriedia sp. NPDC057948 | reverse complement strand
GCGAAACTGTTTTAGAAAACTCATTAAATACATGTATTAATGAAACAAACAGAATGATTATTTTAACGAATGAGCTTCTACAGTTAACGAAGCTAGAGAAAAATAGCGAAAAGATTGAACAGTATGCTCCAACAAATATTAATGAAGTATTAAATGAGATCATAAACAATTATCAGCTATTACATGAAGATTTAGAAATTCACTTCCACACTCCTAATCAAATTGTCGATAATGCAAATATTGCAAGAGAACATTTAATGCAAATATTAATTATTTTGTTTGATAATGCAGTTAAATACAGTAAAGAACACACAGTTATCGATATAACAACAACTCAAGCTGCAAACAAGATCGAAATCAAAGTGGAAGACAACGGAATTGGTATTAAAGAAGAAGATATCAATCATATATTTGACCGATTTTATCGAGCTGATAAAGCGAGAAGTCGAGCTAACGGCGGTAATGGTTTAGGCTTATCAATAGCAAAAGACCTAATCGGAAACTATGGTGGCAATCTACAAATTACAAGTGAAAATGGAGAAGGCACAACTGCTTTCATTACATTAAACACAATTTAGTAAGAAGAA
Organism: Gottfriedia sp. NPDC057948; assembly: GCF_042887255.1. NCBI lineage: Bacteria > Bacillati > Bacillota > Bacilli > Caryophanales > Bacillaceae > Gottfriedia > Gottfriedia sp. NPDC057948. The sequence continues at coordinate 3,331 of NZ_JBHVPN010000006.1, read as the reverse complement.
TATCTAAATTCTCCAAAAGAAGTAGAATCACAAGATCTGTTAAAGGATTTTGTGATTTTTTTCATATTCTCAAAGCATTCCCTATCCTCATCATCTCCTTGTAAATCTCATCAATTTAATAGTTTAGTATGGTATTTTATGTTAAAGTTGAATAAAAAGAATATTCTTGTAATTTGAAGGGAGAACAAAGATGAGCTTTGTTAGTATTGCTATAAATAATGCAATTATGATTGAAAGTCTACGTAGTGCGGGTGTAGAAAACATGCAGTTAATAAATGCTGTGAAAGAAGAAAATTTCGAGTTTTTAAATCAATATGGTAATGGTTTTCCTAACTGGGAAACATTAATTAATCTGTACAAAAACAATGAAGAGAATTTTAATAAAATCGTTAATGATGGCTACCAAATAAAATTTCTAACAAAAGGCTCATTAATGACTTTATTAAGATATAAATTTGGCATTGAAGTTGAAAAAGATTATGAAGATAAGGGAACTGCAATTCAAGGAATTTATTTATCTGAAGAAGCAATTAATCTAATTAAACATACTCTTGCAGCAAATTGGAATTTAAGTACATATGTTGATGAAAAAGATGGGCTGAAAAAAGTACGTATTGAATTAGTAAAAGGTAGTGAAGTTGTAACAAAGTAATATGGATTAATTAGAAGAGGGACAATTTATAGAAATTGTTCCTTTGTTATAACTATAAAAGGGAAATCAACTAGTGGATACAAAATTCAAAACCAAAAACGAATAAGGAGTATAGAAATGGGAGTAAAAAAACTATTTTGGGAAGATCCTTATCTTACAAAAGCCACTGCAATTGTTACGGAAGTAGATGGCAGGAATGTTACTTTAAACAAAACCATTATTTATGCTTTTTCAGGTGGCCAACAATCAGACTCGGGGAGAATTGCTAATTATGAGGTGATTGAAGCTAAGAAGGACGGATTTGATATTATCTATACTTTACCAGAAAATCATGACCTTCAAAAAGGACAAGAAGTAGTGATTGAAATCGATTGGGAGAAGCGATATCGAATTATGAAGCTACATTTTGCAGCAGAAATCATCTTGGAGCTAATGTTTCAAAATTATAATAATCCTGAAAAAATTGGTGCAAATATTACTAGTGACAAAGCTAGAATTGATTTCTATTGGGATGGGAAAATCTCTGAAACATTCCCACTTTTAGAGACAAAAGCAAAGGAACTGATTGATGCAGATTTGGAAATAATTAGTGAGTTTGATGACCTTAAAAATCAAAGAAGATTTTGGGAAATCAAAAGCTTTGGTAAAGTTTCGTGCGGTGGGACACATATTAAACGAACTGGAGAAATTAAGGGAATAAAGTTAAAACGAAACAATATAGGTGGAGGGAAAGAACGGATAGAGATTTATTTAATTTGATTACAAAAGAACCTAAAGGATAAGGGAAAATGGCTACCTTTCAAAAAACTGGTAGCCATTCCTATTTCATTATTATAAATTTCTTACTCTTAAACCTACCTATTAGAAATCAAAATTATCAGGGTCTGGACCTACACGTTTATTTGCATCAAGAGTAGCAATTTGTTGCATATCATTTGATGAAAGTTCGAAATTGAATACATCAAAGTTTTCTTGAATTCGTGAAGGTGTGATTGATTTTGGAATAACGATTACATTACGTTGCAAGTGCCAACGGATAATGACTTGGGCAGTTGTTTTACCGTATTGATCCGCAATCTCTTTTATAACAGGATTTGTTAAAGCTTCGCCACCTTGCATTAATGGGCTCCATGCTTCTAATGCAATTCCGTTTTTATGACAATATTCATGTAATTCGTTTTGTTGAAACATTGGGTGCAATTCGACTTGATCGACCATTGGTTTAATATTGCGATGAGCTGCAATATCTTCTAAGTGATGGACATGAAAATTTGAAACACCAATTGCTGGCACAAGCTTTTCATCGTAAAGTCTTTCTAATGCTTTATATGTATCTAAATATTTCTCTTTTACTGGCCAGTGAATTAAATAAAGATCAACATAGTCCAAGCCTAATTTTTTAAGACTTTCTTCATGAGCTTTTAAAGTTGTATCATACCCTTGATCGGCATTCCAAACTTTTGTAGTAATAAAAAGTTCATCACGGGAAACACCAGATTGGCGAATTGCTTCACCTACTTGCTCTTCGTTTTGATAGACAGCTGCAGTATCAATATGACGATAACCTACTTCGATAGCTGTTCGGACTGCATCTACACCATCTTCTGGTGACACACGCCACACACCTAAACCTAATTGAGGCATTTTAACTCCATTATGTAATGCAATAGAATGTTCAAACTTCATTTTAATTCCCTCCTTTTTAAAGACTAAGTCTAGTGTACAATATAAACTTTAAAAATAAAAAAATTTGATAGAAATTAATGGGAATTTTAAAATAAAGCATTTCGTTTGTTAATTGTATGACAGTGTATTTAGCATACTAAAAATAAAAATAAAACGGTATAAATGAAAACATAATTTTAGAATAATACTATAAATGTGTGCAAAATTGTTGTATATTTTGAGCTTTTGCTTCAATATAGGTATAGGAAAAATGCTCTTTATTTTTGTTTGGAGGGGAATTTTATATGTTAGATCAAATTTTAGATTTTAATAAGAAATTTGTTGAGAATAAGGAATATGAGCAATACATAGCTTCAAAGTTTCCGAATAAAGAGGTTGTAGTTGTTACTTGTATGGATACACGTCTAGTTGAGCTTTTACCAAAGGCTCTTGATATTAGAAATGGTGACGTGAAAATGATTAAAACAGCTGGTGCAGTTATTGCGCATCCGTTTGGTTCAGTTATGAGAAGTATTCTAGTTTCAATTTATGAACTAGGAGCTAAAGAAGTGTTAGTAATCGGTCACCATGAGTGTGGAATGGGTAATACAAATCCTACACGTATGAAAGAAAAAATGATTGAAAAAGGTATTAAAGAAGAAAACCTAGAAATTTTAGGTTTTTCAGGTCTAGATTTAGACAAATGGTTAACTGGCTTTACAAATGTATACGATAGTGTTAACCACAGTGTTTCAATTATTAAAAACCACCCTCTTGTTCCAAAAGAGGTTGAAATTCATGGTTTAGTAATTGACCCTCATACAGGAAAATTAGAAGTAGTTCATCGAGATGAAAAAACTGCTGAATAACGATTTAAACAAAAAAGTTATCCTTTTAAGTAGGATAACTTTTTTTATGTTGTTGAAAAACAACCTTGTCAATTATTTATCAAATTTTCGTAAAGGAGTAGAGTGATGTTGATTTCCATTACAGGATGCTCGCTTTCCATGGGGC
>NZ_JBHVPN010000005.1:0-224440 GCF_042887255.1 Gottfriedia sp. NPDC057948 | reverse complement strand
AGAGACGATCAGGTTGATAGGTCAGAGGTGGAAGCGTGGTGACACGTGGAGCTGACTGATACTAATCGGTCGAGGACTTAACTAACAAGTTTGATGATGACATTATCTAGTTTTGAAGGTACAAAAATTATTATAAAAAAACTTCAAAAAAGTTATTGACTTTTAAATGAAATTTGATATAATAATTAGTGTCCTAAAGAAAATGAATCAAGTGATGATAGCGAAGAGGTCACACCCGTTCCCATACCGAACACGGCAGTTAAGCTCTTCAGCGTCGATGGTAGTTGGGGGTTTCCCCCTGTGAGAGTAGAACGTCGCTTGGTTTGATGGAGGATTAGCTCAGCTGGGAGAGCACCTGCCTTACAAGCAGGGGGTCGGCGGTTCGAGCCCGTCATCCTCCACCATATGCCGACTTAGCTCAATTGGTAGAGCAACTGACTTGTAATCAGTAGGTTGGGGGTTCAAGTCCTCTAGTCGGCACTCTTTTGAGCCATTAGCTCAGTAGGTAGAGCATCTGACTTTTAATCAGAGGGTCGAAGGTTCGAATCCTTCATGGCTCACCATTTTCTCAAAAGAGAATATTGCGGGTGTGGCGGAATTGGCAGACGCGCTAGACTTAGGATCTAGTACTTCGGTGTGGGGGTTCGAGTCCCTTCACCCGCACCATTTAAATTTATAAGTTAAAGCAGTATACGCGGAAGTAGTTCAGTGGTAGAATACAACCTTGCCAAGGTTGGGGTCGCGGGTTCGAGCCCCGTCTTCCGCTCCACATATGCTGCCGGGGTGGTGGAATGGCAGACACACAGGACTTAAAATCCTGCGGGGGTTGACCCCGTGCCGGTTCGAGTCCGGCCCTCGGTACCATTTATAATATGCGCCCGTAGCTCAATTGGATAGAGCGTTTGACTACGGATCAAAAGGTTATGGGTTCGAGTCCTTTCGGGCGCGCCATATTATTTCACCTGTTATTCTGAACGGGAAGTGGCTCAGCTTGGTAGAGCACCTGGTTTGGGACCAGGGGGTCGCAGGTTCAAATCCTGTCTTCCCGACCATTTAAAACATGGGGCCTTAGCTCAGCTGGGAGAGCGCCTGCCTTGCACGCAGGAGGTCAGCGGTTCGATCCCGCTAGGCTCCACTTAAAGAAACTTAAATTAACTTATTATGGCGGTGTAGCTCAGCTGGCTAGAGCGTACGGTTCATACCCGTGAGGTCGTGGGTTCGACTCCCTCCGCCGCTACTTATTTAAGGACCTTTAGCTCAGCTGGTTAGAGCAGACGGCTCATAACCGTCCGGTCGTAGGTTCGAGTCCTACAAGGTCCACCACTTATAATGGAGTAATACCCAAGTCTGGCTGAAGGGATCGGTCTTGAAAACCGACAGGGGTGTAACAGCCCGCGGGGGTTCGAATCCCTCTTACTCCTCCATTTTTATTAAATTTCATATAACTTTCATGGAACTATATTAAATAGTATCCTCATTATCGCGGGGTGGAGCAGTCTGGTAGCTCGTCGGGCTCATAACCCGAAGGTCGCAGGTTCAAATCCTGTCCCCGCAACCAAAATGGTCCCGTGGTGTAGCGGTTAACATGCCTGCCTGTCACGCAGGAGATCGCCGGTTCGATCCCGGTCGGGACCGCCATTTAAGATGGCTCGGTAGCTCAGTCGGTAGAGCAGAGGACTGAAAATCCTCGTGTCGGCGGTTCGATTCCGTCCCGAGCCACCATCTTAAATTAAAAATGATTATTATAGTAGAGCAAATTATATAAGTAATAAAACTAATTGATTTAGTTAAGTTAATAATATGCCGACTTAGCTCAATTGGTAGAGCAACTGACTTGTAATCAGTAGGTTGGGGGTTCAAGTCCTCTAGTCGGCACTCTTTATGGCGGTCGTGGCGAAGTGGTTAACGCATCGGATTGTGGTTCCGACACTCGTGGGTTCGATTCCCATCGGTCGCCCCATATTATGCGGGTGTAGTTTAATGGTAAAATAGAAGCCTTCCAAGCTTCGGTCGTGGGTTCGATTCCCATCACCCGCTTTTTTATAAAATTTAATGGGCCTATAGCTCAGCTGGTTAGAGCGCACGCCTGATAAGCGTGAGGTCGATGGTTCGAGTCCATTTAGGCCCACCATTAAATTTAAAATTAATTTTTCCGCAGTAGCTCAGTGGTAGAGCACTCGGCTGTTAACCGAGTGGTCGTAGGTTCGAATCCTACCTGCGGAGCCATATGATAGAGAAGTACCCAAGTGGCTCAAGGGGCGCCCCTGCTAAGGGTGTAGATCGGGTAACCGGTGCGAGGGTTCGAATCCCTTCTTCTCTGCCATATTTTTTTTTGGCCCGTTGGTCAAGCGGTTAAGACACCGCCCTTTCACGGCGGTAACACGGGTTCGAGTCCCGTACGGGTCATAACTAAAGCTCAGTTATTTGTGATAACACAGGTAACTGAGTTTTTTATTTGTCTTTTTTATGATTTTAGTGAAAGGGCTTTAATTGAATACGTCTTTTCTTCATTATATTAGAGTATTCTTTGTACGTTTTAGGATTTACAGAGAGTTAACTCTCATAGATTCAATATGGCTTCTGTCTATTTACAAATAAAGTAATGGAAACAGCACATCTCAGTCTTAGTTCTCCACAATCTCGCCCTTCTCCTTTTCCATTAATCTTCATTCGGATCAATATTCTTCATTATCAAAACTTAAAGTCTTTTTCACTCATTTTAAATTCCAACATCATTTTATCCTCACCCTTTAGTTAAAATGTGGTTTAAATCCATTTTTTTAAAGTGTTCTTCAAATAATAAATATTACAAGACCAAAGAAATTAGAAAGCAAGAAATTGAAAGCAAGCGCATGATCTTAGTGTTAAAATGTGAATAGCTAAAGATGAGGTGATTAAATGAACGGATTAAATAATCAGGTCATGTGGGATGCAGTTGAATCATGCGATGAAAACTACGATGGAGTGTTTATTTATGCAGTTAAGTCCACTGGAATCTGTTGTAAACCTTCTTGTAAGTCAAGAACCCCATTAAAAGAAAATGTGTCATATTATCCGTCATTTTCTTTGGCAATTAAAGATGGGTACCGTCCATGTAAAAGATGTCGTCCTGATTTACTTCACTCAAATGAGGAGGATATTATTTTATCTGCCAAACATTTTATTGAAAAAGAATATCGAAATAGTTTAACACTGGATCGGTTAGCAATTGAAGTTGGAGTAAGTAAATTTCATTTGCAAAGATTATTTAAAAAATCCACAGGTTTATCTCCGTTAGAATACGCAACTAGGTTAAGAATGATTGAAGCTTTGAGATTATTACGAGATACTGAGAAAACCATAACTGAAATAGCTCATAATCTTGGTTTTAAAGGTTCTGCACATTTTTCAAGCATGTTTCGTCATCATTTTAATTACACTCCAACTACATTCAGAAAGGGGCTGAATAAATGAAGTTAAAAGATGGAATAGCTTTATTGAGTCTAGCTGCATTATGGGGAGCTTCATTTTTATTTATTCGGATTGCTTCACCTGTTTTTGGACCGATTTTAACAATAGAGGGAAGAGTTACAATTGCTGCGTTTGCTCTGGTGCTATATTTGGTTATTACTAAAAAGTCTTTACACTTTAAAGAGAGATGGAGACAATATTTAATAATAGGGGGATTAAATGGAGCAATTCCATTTACATTAATTGCTACATCAGCATTATATTTGCCAGCCTCAATGTCGTCAATTCTAAACTCTTTGACGCCATTATTTACAGCTCTGGTTGTTTTTTTATGGACGAAAGAAAGGTTGAGTATTCGCAAGTTAACTGGAATAATAGTGGGAGTAATAGGAGTGATCTTGTTAGTAGGATGGAGTTCAATTCCCTTTACTTATGATGTTAAAATAGCAATTGGACTAGCAGTTTTATCGACTATTTCATATGGAATTGCGGGTGTTTATGCAAAGAAGGCATTTGCCTTAGTACCACCACTTTCACTTGCAGCTGGTCAACAAATTGGTGCTGCAATTTTACTTTTACCTTTTACATTTTTAAATTTCACTGAGTCTACAGATAACGTATCAGGAGTTGCGATACTGGCAGTTCTAGGATTAGCATTATTTTGTACTGCTATAGCATATTTATTGTATTTTTATCTTATCGAAAGTGTTGGTCCTACCAAAACATTAAGTGTTACTTTTTTAATTCCAGTGTTTGGAATAATATGGGGTATTCTTATTTTGAAAGAACATATTACATTAGGGATGTTGTTTGGTTTTCTTGTCATTTTATGTGGCGTTTTCCTGATTTCAGATATTCGTTTACGTGTAATAACATCAAATAAGCGAATGCAAGCCTAATAAGCTTTTAAATAATAAGACAAAAAAGGATTTTCGTAAAAACGAAGATCCTTTTTACTATATTACGATTGTTATTTTATTGAGTTAATAATAGGACCTACCTAAGTAGGTAAATATACCCAAGCTTTAGTAACTTTGAAGCGAATCTATATGAATCTCAATAATTTTTGTTGAATTGCCTAAAATGTAAGTCAGGTAATTTAAATTCACTTTTTTGATCAATATGCATTGTTGCATGCTCTTCGATATTACCAAATAAATTGAATTCGGTTTAAAGATTTTTTTATTTTTCATCTAAATTTCCAAATAATTTGCTAATGATTTCTAAATATTTTTCAAAAAAAACTCTCCCCCATAATCCGACAATTTTCTACAATTCTTTTTAAAAATAAAGTTTATATGTTATAAAAGTGTGAAATATGTATGAAATTTTATGAAAAATCAAAAATTTACAAATTGTTACAAGGGAATTTCGAAATACAGTGTATAAATATACATCAATATTCGTTCGACAAATTCGACATTTTTACGACAAACGCAATAATGACAACGGTTTCATGAATGGTTATTCATTTTACGAAAAAAGTTTTTGAATTTTTTTTGCATAAAAACAAGGTGAATAGATATATTTGTAGAATATTAAGAGATAGAAGAATTTAAGAGATTGTAATGAGGTGAGGATGTTGCTTTTGACACGGCCAACTGAGTTTGATGTGCATTTATTCCATGAGGGAAGTTTATTCCATAGCCATGAATGCTTTGGGGCACATGTTGTAAAAAAAGGGAATAAAGTTGGAACTACTTTTACAGTGTGGGCTCCACATGCGAAAGGTGTCTCAGTTGTTGGGGACTTTAATACTTGGAATGGTTCTGAACATAAAATGGAAAAGTTGAACGATCAAGGGATTTGGACGATATATATCCCCGAAATTGGTCATGGGACGATATACAAATATGAAATTTCGACCAAACGTGGTGAAGTTTTATTAAAAAGTGATCCTTTTGCTTTCTATAGTGAACTAAGACCAAGCACAGCTTCGATCGTTTATGATCTTTCTGGGTATAAATGGAAAGATGCAAAATATCGTAAGCAGAAATTTAAAAAGTCTGTTTATGAAGAACCTGTTTTAATTTATGAAGTACATTTAGGGTCTTGGAAAAAGAAGAAAAACGGTGATTTCTACACTTATGCAGAATTAGCGACAGAACTAATTCCATATGTAAAAGATCATGGTTTTACACATATTGAAATCTTACCATTAGTCGAACATCCATATGATCGTTCTTGGGGGTATCAAGGAGTAGGATATTTTTCTACTACTAGTCGATATGGAAATCCTCATGAACTAATGAGCTTTATAGACGAATGTCACCAGAACGGATTAGGAGTCATTATGGATTGGGTGCCTGGTCACTTTTGTAAGGATTCTCATGGATTATACATGTTTGATGGTGAACCGACATATGAATATGAAGGTTATGATGCTAGAGAAAATGAAGTATGGGGAACAGCGAATTTTGATTTATCAAAACCAGAAGTAAAATCATTCCTTATTTCAAACGCCTTATATTGGATGGAGTATTTTCATATTGATGGTTTCAGGGTAGATGCTGTTGCAAATATATTATATTGGAAAAATAGAAATGAAGAGAATCCTTTTGCAACTCAGTTTTTAAGAAAATTAAATGAAGCGGTATTTGAACATGATCCGCAAGTATTAATGATTGCAGAAGATTCTACTGATTGGCCATTAGTTACTGCACCTACATACGAAGGTGGATTAGGTTTTAATTTTAAGTGGAATATGGGTTGGATGAATGATGTTTTGACTTATATGGAGACTCACCCAACGGAAAGAAAGCATCATCATAATAAGATGACTTTCTCGTTTTTATATGCCTTCTCAGAAAATTTTGTTTTACCTTTTTCACATGATGAAGTAGTACATGGTAAGAAATCTTTGTTAAATAAAATGCCAGGTACATATGAGGAAAAGTTTGCTCAATTAAGAGTACTATTTGGTTATTATTTATCTCATCCAGGTAAGAAGCTCCTATTTATGGGTAGTGAATTTGGGCAATTTGATGAGTGGAAGGATTTAGAGCAAGTAGATTGGATGATTAAAGATTATGAATATCATTCCAAAATGAACAAATATTTCAAAGAATTATTATCGATTTATAAAAAAAATAAATCACTTTATGAAGTTGATAATCATTGGGATGGATTTTCATGGATTGATGCAAATAATGCAGATCAAAGTGTATTTTCATTTATCCGTAAAGGAAAAAACAAAGAGGATTATGTCATCGTAATCTGTAATTTTAGAGAAATTTCTTATGACACATATCGAATTGGAGTACCTGCAAAGCATCGATATAAAGAATTGCTCTCAAGTGACTATGTACAATTTGGTGGAGATAGTAAAATAAATCGTTCTGCCATTGAATCAGAAGAAATACCATACCATGGTTTACCATACAGTATTGAAATAGCATTACCTGCCTTTAGTTTTACAATCATTCGTCCAGTTAAAATGCGAAAGGGGATTAGCAGCAATGGTTCAGAAAAAATGCGTAGCAATGTTACTAGCAGGGGGAAAAGGGAGTAGATTAAGTTCTTTAACAAAAGAACTAGCAAAACCAGCCGTAGCTTTCGGAGGTAAATATCGAATAATAGATTTTACTTTAAGTAATTGCACAAATTCAGGTATTGATACTGTTGGGGTGCTAACTCAATATCAGCCACTAGTACTAAACTCATATATTGGTATAGGAAGTGCATGGGATTTAGATCGCTTAAATGGTGGGGTAACTGTTTTACCACCATATTCAGAAGCATCTGGAGTTAAATGGTATACAGGTACTGCAAGTGCAATTTATCAAAACTTAAATTATATAAAGCAATATCAGCCTGAATTTGTTTTGATTCTTTCAGGTGATCATATTTATAAGATGGATTATAGTAAAATGCTAGACTATCACATTGAAAAAGAGGCAGATGTATCGATTTCAGTTATCGAAGTTCCGATTGATGAAGCTAGCCGTTTCGGAATTATGAATACAAATGATGAAATGGATATTATAGAATTTGAAGAAAAACCTCAATATCCGAAGAGTAATTTAGCATCAATGGGAATTTATATTTTTAAATGGAATGTATTAAAAGAGTTTTTAGAGATGGATGATCGTAATCCAGAATCAAGTAATGACTTTGGTAAAGATGTTATTCCGCTTTTATTAGAAGAAAAGAAAAAAGTAGTTGCATATCCTTTCAAAGGTTATTGGAAAGATGTTGGTACAGTAAAAAGCTTATGGGAAGCAAATATGGATTTGTTAAATGAAGATAGTGAACTAAATATTTATGACCGAGATTGGCGCATATATTCAGTTAATCCAAATCAACCCCCACAATATATTGCACCTACAGCAATCGTTGAAGACTCTCTAATTAATGAGGGATGTGTTGTTGAAGGATATATATCACATTCTGTATTATTCCAAGGTGTAACAATCGGAGAAGGCAGTATGATAAAAGATTCTGTCGTTATGCCAGGTTGTGTTATTGGAAAAGATGTTCGAATTGAGAGTGCTGTAGTAGCTCCTGGAATGGTTATTCCTGATGGAAGCCTGTTAGGTCCAGAGAAAGATTATGAAGAGGTAATTCTAGTAACAAGCGAAGAATAAGAGGTGGCTCATTCCTCAAATAGAAAAATAGATTGAGAGGGTTATTTGATGAAACATACTATGCTAGGAATAATTGAGGCGTCAACACATTTTGAATCTTTAAAGCCGTTAACACAGCATCGACCATTAGCAACACTTCCTTATGCAGGTCGATATCGTTTGATCGATTTTATGTTAAGTAATATGGTGAACTCTGGTATTACGAGTGTTGCTGTATTTCCTGATCAACCTTATCGATCAATTATTGATCACTTAGGCTCCGGTAAACATTGGGACTTAAATCGTAAAAAGGATGGATTATTTATTTTTACGCCAGAACCAACTGATGGAGCTTTTGGTACATTCGATTTCATCGAAAAGCATATTCAATTTTTACAACGCTCTACTCAAAAGTATGTAGTAGTAGCAAATACTTATACGATTTGCTCTGTGGATTTTAGACCAGTTTTAAAGAGACATATCGAAACAAATGCACAAATTACTGAGCTAAAGCAGTTCGGTAAATCTTTAAATATCTATATCCTTGAAAAAGAGTTATTGTTAAAGCTTTTTGAAAACTTCCACGAAAAAGGCTATGAAACAATTATGGACGTTGTACGCGATCAAAATAATGAGGTTGAACTAAGTGCGTATGAAATACCTCAACAAGTTTCAATCATTCAAACAATTGAGGATTATTTCGAGCAAAGTATGAAATTATTAAATCCTGAGATATGGAATCAATTATTCTTAAAATCTTATCCTGTCTTTACTAAGGTTAAAGATGAGCCACCAACAAAATATTCAAAAGAAGCAATTGTAAAAAATTCAATTGTAGCTAATGGATGTGAAATTGAGGGAACGGTTGAAAATAGTATTATTTCAAGAGCTGTGAAAATTGGAAAAAATACAATTATTCGAAATTGTGTTGTTATGCAAAAATCAAACATTGGAGATAATTGTATATTAGATGGCGTTATATTAGATAAAGATGTTCGAATAGAAGATGGTGTTGAAATAAAAGGAAGCTTAAGTGAGCCAGTAGTGCTTCAAAAAGGTTCAGTCCAAGGAGCGTTGATTCAGTGGTAAATGTTTTATATATTGTTTCAGAATGTGTACCTTTTGTTAAATCGGGAGGGCTTGCAGATGTTGCAGGCGCTCTCCCTAAGTATTTAAATAAACTAAATACGAATGTAAGAGTAATGCTTCCATTCTACTCGTTAATTCCCGCTAAATATAGAGATGAAGCTAAGCTAGTAAAAGAGCTATCTATAAATCTAGGCTGGAGAAAACAGTATTGTGGTTTATTTGAATTGAAAGTAGAAGGAACAACTTATTATTTTATCGATAACGAGTACTATTTTAATCGTGATAAGTTGTATGGTCATTTTGATGATGGAGAGCGTTTTGCATTCTTTTCACTAGCTGCAATTGAGTGTATTAAAGAATTAGGCTTTAAACCTGATGTCATTCACTGTCATGACTGGCATACTGCAATGATCCCATTTTTCATGAAAGAGTATGGCGCATTAAAAGATATTAATCCAAAAATAAAATCTGTATTTACAATCCATAACCTTCAATTCCAAGGCGTATTTTCAAAAGAAGTAATGGACGATATGTTAGGAATTGATGAACAATATTTTCGCGATGACTATTTAAAATTTTACGATTGTATCAACTTTATGAAAGCCGGAATCATTTCAAGTGATTTCGTAACAACTGTTAGTCCAACATATAAAGAAGAAATTAAGCATGAATTTTTTGGAGAGCAATTAGATGGACTATTACGTGAGCAAGATCACAAACTTTTTGGGATTGTAAACGGAATTGATGAAACAATTTATAATCCAGCTACTGATCGGAAAATACACTCTAATTACGATGAATTTACAATCGAAAATAAGACAGAAAATAAATTGAAATTGCAGGAGTCACTTGAATTAAAAATTGATGAGAATATTCCTATTATTGCAATGGTTTCCCGATTAACAAGTCAAAAAGGTATTGATCTTATTCAACACGTTTTCCCTCAAATTATGGATCATAATGTCCAAGTAGTAATTTTAGGATCTGGCGATGAAGAATTCGAAAACTTTTTTAAAGCAATGGAGCATAACTACTACGATAAAGTTAGAGCTTACATTGGATTTGATGAACGCTTTGCTCACCAGATTTATGCAGGTGCAGATTTATTCCTTATGCCTTCACTATTTGAGCCATGTGGACTAGGTCAGCTTATTGCGATGAAATACGGGTGTGTTCCAATCGTAAGGGAGACTGGGGGGCTAAATGATACTGTCCAGTCATATAATGAAGAGACGAAGAGTGGAAATGGATTTACTTTTACTAACTTTAATGCTCACGATATGCTTCACACAATTGAACGTGGATTGAGTATTTATGAGAATAAAAAACATTGGAAATCAGTCAGAAGGAATGCAATTAGAAAAGATTCAAGTTGGTTAAAATCTGCTAAAGAATATGCAAAACTATATATGCAGTCTTCAAAGTAAAAATCTTTTAGGGCGAGGTGATTCCATGTTTTCTAGTGTGGAGGAGTTTGAGTGGAGTTTTAAAGAGAAGCTAGAAAGTATGCATGGAAAGAGTACTGCAGATAGCACTACTCAAGAGCAATTTCAAACACTTGGAACGATGATTCGTGAACATATAAGCGGTAATTGGTTAGGTACGAGTGAACAATACCGATTAGAGCGAAAAAAACAAGTTTATTATTTATCAATTGAATTCTTATTAGGAAAGCTTATGAAAAGTAACTTAATTCATCTAGGGCTTAGAGAGTTATGTGAATCTGGCCTCAAGAGATTAGGAATTTCTTTAAGTGCTCTTGAGGAGTTTGAAAGCGATGCTGGTCTTGGAAATGGTGGACTTGGACGGCTAGCATCTTGTTTTCTAGATTCGCTAGCATCACAAGACTTGCCTGGTCATGGATGTGGCATCCGCTACAAACATGGCCTATTTGACCAAAAAATTGTTGATGGATATCAAGTCGAGCTACCTGAACAATGGCTGAAATACGGAAATGTTTGGGAAGTTCGAAGAGATGATGAAGCAATTGAAGTTTTATTCGGTGGAGAAGTAGAAACAGTTAATAATAAAAATCGATTGGAATTCCGCCTTCATGGTGCAGAAGCAATCACAGCGGTACCATATGATTTACCAATTATCGGCTATCATACAAACACGGTAAATACATTAAGATTATGGAGTGCTGAAGCGTCTACTCATTCCTCAAATAAATCACTGATGAAATATAAGCGAGAGGCTGAAGCAGTTTCAGAATTCTTATATCCAGATGATACACATGATGAAGGAAAGATTTTACGTCTAAAACAGCAATATTTTTTAGTTTCTGCAAGTATTCAAAGAATAGTAGATTCATATAAGGAGCAGTACGGTAATATTCGTAAGATCCATGAAGAAATTGCTATTCATGTAAATGATACACATCCAGTTTTAGCGATTCCTGAGTTAATGAGAATATTAATCGATGTTGAAAAGTTATCCTGGGATGAAGCGTGGGAAATTACAACTCAAACGATTTCATATACGAATCATACAACTTTATCGGAAGCACTTGAAAAATGGAGAGTTGATTTATTTAAGCCATTATTACCAAGAATTTATATGATTGTAGAAGAAATAAATGAAAGATATTGTAAAGAACTCTGGAACAAATACCCGGGTGATTGGGATCGAATTGAACAAATGGCTATTATTGCTCATGGAGTCGTTAAAATGGCTCATTTAGCCATTGTAGGCAGTAAGAGCGTTAATGGAGTTGCTGAAATCCACACTGAAATTTTAAAACAAAGAGAAATGAAGCTTTTTTATGAGTATGAACCATTCAAGTTTAATAATAAAACAAATGGTATTACTCATAGAAGATGGTTACTCCAATGTAATCCTGAGCTTAGTAGCTTAATAAATGATTCGATCGGAGACGGTTGGATACACGAACCAACTCAACTTGAGAATCTATTAGAATATCAAAATGACGATGCATTCTTAGAGCAATTTATGAATGTAAAGAAAAAGAGAAAAGAAGTTCTCGAAAATTATGTTCACTATACAAATGGAATTGCATTAGATACAGATTCAATTTTTGATATTCAAGTAAAACGGATGCATGCATATAAAAGACAATTACTAAATGTTTTACATATCATGTATTTATATAATCGTTTGAAGGAAGATTCACACTTTAAAATGCATCCTAGAACTTTTATTTTTGGAGCAAAAGCATCTCCTGGCTACTACTTTGCTAAAAAGATCATTAAATTAATTCATTCAGTAGCTGATATTGTTAATAATGATCGCTATATAAGTCAATTTATTAAAGTAATTTTTATTGAAAATTACCGAGTTTCACTAGGTGAAATTATTTTTCCAGCAGCGGATGTAAGTGAACAAATATCGACAGCAAGTAAAGAAGCTTCGGGTACTGGGAATATGAAATTTATGATGAATGGTGCTTTAACGATTGGTACACTTGATGGTGCAAACATTGAAATTTTAAGAGAAGTTGGCGAGGAGAATATTTTTACATTCGGACTTACAGCTGACGAGGTATTAAATTATTACCAATACGGTGGATATAAAAGCAGTGATTATTACCATCATGATCTACGAATAAAAAAGGTGTTAGATCAAATGCTTCACGGGTTATTTCCGTTACCAAGGGAAGAATTTGAACCAATTTTTGATTCGCTCATGTCTTATAATGATGAGTATTTCTTACTTAGAGATTTCTCTTCATATGTAAAAGCTCATGAATGTATTAATCATACGTATCAAAATAAAAGAGATTGGGCTATAAAAAGTCTTAACAATGTTGCGAAATCCGGATTTTTTACGAGTGATCGCACGATTCGTCAATACGCATCAGAAATATGGAATATTCATCAAAGAACATTACACCATTCTTAACCTCCTCTTAGATTATTAGGAGGTTTTTCATATAATGATGCAAAGCAAGAAAGGAGAGATACGTTGAAATTCCTTTCAGTTGACTATGATAAGGCCTTAGAATTATTACTTTGCATTGAACAGGCATATGCTCAGTTTGACAATGATGGTAAATTTATGATTCCTGCAAGCTATTCATTAGTAGATACAATTAAAGCATGTGCAATTAGCCAGCTAGAATGGTTTGGCTATATTATCGAAAATGATGAATCCGTAATCATTGTGTTTCGAGGAACGAAATCAGATTTGGATTGGTTAGCTGATTTAAAAATTGATCAAGACTTATTTCCTTATGTGATGAACGGTGGGAGTGTCCATTCGGGGTTTCTTTCAATTTATCAATCTTGTCGAGAAATGCTTTTAGCAATTGTGAAGGAAAAGGCTCTTTCAAAAAAAATATTCATAACAGGTCATAGCTTAGGTGGTTCATTGGCCACGTTATTAGGATATGAAATAGCAATGACTGGAATTTGTAACCCAAATGTTTATTCATTTGGCTCTCCAAAAGTAGGAAATATAAAGTTTAAAGAAAACTACGATGAAAATGTTAGGCATAGTTTAAGATTTGTAAATTTATATGATATGGTCCCTTTAAGCCCACCCTTTAAAGTAGAAGTGAAGCCATTAAACATTTATTTAGAATACGTTCAAGTGCAACATCCAATCACTTTTTCACTAAATAAAGGGTCTATTAAGAATAGTCACCATTTATCGACTTATATTGAAGGCGTAAAGAAGATGAATTTGGATTATGATTATACTCCAACCTTTACTTACAAATTACGTGAGATTGAACCAGAAGAAGAAGAAGTAATCTAATAGTACAGAAAAAAACTAGTCAAGAATTCGTTGACTAGTTTTTTGTATGTAATCGAAAAAACGTTTTTAAAAACTGAATTAATCATTACCATCCAGTAGATTTCCAAGGCCACCTAATATACTTCCTTCTTCCTTAGAAGAACTTGGTAAGTATTGACCAATTCGAGAAGCTAATCTTGCTAAAGTTAATGATTGAACCCAAATTGTTCCAGGACCTTGTAATGTAGCGAAGAATAGACCTTCTCCTCCAAAAAGTGCAGTTTTTACATTTCCAACATATTCAATTTCATAATTAACATCACCAGTGAATCCAACAATACATCCGGTATCGATTTTAATTTTTTCACCTGGTTGAAGAGTTTTTTGGTAAATTGAACCACCAGCATGTAAGAAAGCAAGACCATCACCTTCGAGTTTTTGCATGATGAAGCCTTCGCCACCAAATAGGCCGGTACTTAATTTCTTTCTAAACTCGATCCCAACTGAAGTGCCTTTTGCTGCGGCTAAGAAAGAATCCTTTTGACAAATAATTTTATTTCCATACTCATGTAGATCTAAAGGTATGATTGTTCCAGGGTATGGTGCTGAGAAACTAACTGTTTTTAATGAGCTTGATCGGTTTGTAAAACTAGTCATAAACAAGCTCTCACCTGTAACTAGGCGCTTACCCGCTCCAACCAATTTTCCAAATAATCCACCTGATTGCTGTGAACCGTCACCAAAAATTGTTTCAAGTTCGATCCCATCATCCATCATCATCATTGCTCCAGCTTCAGCAACGACTGTTTCCTTTGGATCAAGCTCTACTTGTACAAACTGCATATCATGGCCATGAATTTTATATGTAACATCATGAGAATTTTTCATTTTTATGCCTCCTTTTAGTTTAACTATACAAATATTGTAATACTAAAATCTAGTTATTTAATAATAAAAAATTTGATAAATTATTACATAATCCTCATTTATTTCAACTGTTTAATGAGAAAATATTCCATTTTTATAAGAAGCTAGGTAGGTCAAAATGTATAAAAGATAAATTATAAGAATTATATAAAAAATTCTCTCAATTAAGCCTAAGTGTCATTGACGCACTTTTTTAGATATGATATATTTAGGTTACTATTAACTGCATATTTATTTGAAGGTAAGAAATTAACGATACATTTGCACTACAAAATTTTTAGTAACGCTCATTTTTCTTTGTCTTGAAAAGAAGTTTTGACCACTTTCAATGTTGTAGCAATCCTTTAGCCGATTGGACAATGACGTTCTTTTTCTTTATCCCTCTTTTATGCACGCATTAATAGTGTATATATGTATTTTTAGGAGGTATTATCGATGGAATTCGGTAAAGTTAAATGGTTTAACAGCGAAAAAGGTTTTGGATTCATCCAAACTGAAAGTGGAAACGACGTATTCGTACACTTCTCTGCAATTCAAGGCGAAGGTTTCAAAACTTTAGAAGAAGGTCAAGAAGTTCAATTCGAAATCATCGAAGGAAACCGTGGACCACAAGCAGCTAACGTAAACAAAAAATAATTTTTGTTATGTTCAAGGCATCCTTTTTAGGATGCCTTTTTTATATTAATCTAAAAATCTATCTATTTAGTACGTAGATATTGTAATTTAAAAAGGTTGCAAATAATGACCAAATAGAATAGGGAATGAGTAATACAAATGAAGTTTTTGAATGTTTATATGCGATCATCGTTAAAAGAATTGCTGTAACAAAGACGAGTCCACAGTCAATTGTAGCCATAAGTAAATCTTTTTGTTTGAATTGAAAATAGCTAAACGACTGGTTAAAAACATAATTAATAATAAATAGAATATAAAACCATTTTGCTTTTTTAAAGGATTCTCCTAAAGAAACGATTATACATACGCTTAAAGAAATGAAAGAATACAAGAATGCCCAAATGATTCCGATTGTTTTTCCAGAAGGAGTATAGCTAGGTTTAATTAGGTGACTATACCAATCATAGTCGATCGGAAATAAAATAGAAGAAATAAAAAATAAACAGTATAAGGAGAAAAATAAAACAATTAACTTAATATTCATAAAACCTCCTCAAGTAAGTTGTCTTGATTAAGTATATGTAATTAATTTCAAAATATAAAAAAAACGACTACATTAGAGTAATCGTTTTTTAATGAAATATTAACTCATTTAGTACTTTTCAATGTCTTTCACATCAATTTCAGATAATTCTCCGTTTAAAGCTTGTTCTTCATAGTCATCAAGATCTTGTTCATATTGTTCATGTTTTCTTGTAGGGTAGACAGTTCGATTTTTTCCATAAATATCAGTTCCGATAAAGTTTTCAAATTCCTCAACATAACCAACATTTTCATAGCTCTCAGTATATGCGCTTCCATACTCCTCGATATTATTAAATTCAAAATCTGACGGAGTTTGAGAATTTCCATATCTTTCAACATCTTGTAAAGCGTCTTCAGCGTCATACATCATTGAGCGGTCTTTAGGATCTCTACTAAATGGTGGGTTTAATACTTCTTCCTCAACCGGGCGATCGTATCTTATACTTGAACTTGAAATATGCTGATCGTGAGTATGTTCGATCATCGCTTTTGCTGTAGGAAGAGCTTGTAACCGTTCAAAAGGTATTTCTTCACCACTTACTTCACATATGCCATATGTTCCGTTTTCAATTTTTTGTAACGCTGTATTAACGTCATCTAGTTCGTTTCTTAAATGCTCATGAAGAGATATGTCCTTTTCACGCTCAAATAATTCAGTACCCATATCACCTGGGTGGTTGTCTGCAAGTGAAAGCTCATCAACAGAATCTCTAAGTGAGTATGGTGTAAATGCTGGGTCTTTTAGTCTTTCTTCTATATGTTCTTTTTGTTTAAGTAGTTCGTTTTTAAATGTTTGGATTTGTGATTGTGAAAGCATCATGCTCCCCCTTTTCAATAAATGAATATGACTATCCATATTTTGTTCAAAAAGGAGGAAAACATGAATTAAGTTTTTTGAGGAATTGTTCTGCCTTAATTAGGAAAAAATATTTCCAATTATTAAGCCTATAACAAGAAGGAATCCCATTATAGTATTTGTTTTTGCTGTTGCTGCCATGGCTGGCATCATTTCCATTGGTTGGGTCTTACCTATAAATCCTTTTGTTGCTTTTATTGCAACAGGAAAACTTATTAATGAAATAAGTGCAAAAGGTGTAATTAAATTCATGATAACAAATAAAATAACTAAAGCATATGCAACTGCAAATAATGAACCAATAAAGATAATTGCATTCTTTTTACCTAATAAGATAACAAGTGTTTTACGTCCATTTTCTTTGTCATTATCTAGGTCACGAATATTATTTGCTGTTAAGATTGCTCCAATTGTAATTGAAGTAGGGATCGAAAGTAAGATCACATTTGATGGTAAATTTCCAGCTTGAATATAGTAAGTAATACCAATAATTACAACTCCCATAAAAAAGCCCGCTACTAACTCACCAAATGGAGTGTATGCGATTGGAAGTGGTCCACCAGTATAAAAATAAGCTGCTGCCATACAAATAAGTCCAATAACTGCGATCCACCAGCTACTTTGAGTACAAATATAAATGCCTAATAGAAGAGCGATACCAAAAAAAGTAAAAGCAAGATTTAAAACAGTTGAAGGTTTAATACCATCTCTTACGATTGCTCCACCGATACCGACAGAACCTTCATGATCTAGCCCTCTTTTATAATCATAATATTCATTAATCATATTTGCAGCGGCTTGGATTAATAAACTTGCAATAAGCATTGAAAGAAATAAAAGTAAATGAAATGAGTGAGCTATGTGCGCTAACATTGTTCCAATCGCAACAGGAATGAACGCTGCGGTTAATGTATGTGGTCTTAATAAATTCCACCATGTTCTAAAACCTGTTGAGGAAGTTGGAGATTGAACAGTTGGTTGCATTTTAACATCCTCCTTTTTAATATTATTTGAAAATGTAGGTCATTTTACTTTAAAAAAGTATGGACGAACTTCATAAAATTGACAGTCTACATTCATCGTTGTATCTTTAGTTATATCATGTATTTAACGTATATTTAAGCTAGGGGGAACTATTATGCTTAGAACAGGTCAACTGGAATCGATTGCCTTCTTTGAGCATTCTCTTCAAAAGGCAAAAGCTTGTTCAAAACGCTTCATTTGTAAAGTGGAAAAAATAATGAATATCCATCCCCTAAGTGTTTACCATTTTTATCATGAATTGGGTTTTACTGAACGCTTTTATTGGTCAAACCAAGAAAACTCGTTAATTCTCACAGGAATTGGTACTTTAGTTCCTTTTCATCATAGTACAGAAGAACAGTATTCTGCAATAGAAAAAGAATGGAAACGCTTTGGAGAGCAAGTGTATATCGAGCAAGAAAATTGCTTTGGTACAGGACCGATAGCTCTTGGGGGTTTCTCTTTTTTTGATAACTATAAAAATGATCAAGATTGGAAGAATTTTGGTACTTCTCATTTCTATGTACCCAAATTAATGGTGACGGTTACAAACGAAGGGACATTCATCACCTCTAATTATGAAATTAATGAACAAACTACAGTAGAGGATTTATTGCTTCAATATAAAGAATATGATGACTTTTTAGAAAAGTTTGGAATGAAGCAACCAAGCTTTACACAATCAGAATGTATTAACAAAGATGAATTTGAACCAAATGAATGGATTCAAAGCGTAAAAGAAGCAATTCATCAAATGAAAAACGAAGAATTAGAAAAAGTTGTTTTAAATCGAACTTTAGATGCAACATTTTCTGCAGAAGTAAATTCAACAAAAGTAATTTATGAATTAGAAGCAACAAGAAATGTTAACTATGTTATTTCTTATCAATTAAAAGATACTGTATTTATTAGCGCTACACCTGAGCGATTAATTTCAAAGAAAAATAATACAGTTTCTTCGATGTGTCTTGCGGGATCTGCCGCAAAAGGAATAACTAAGGAAGAAAACACAGAAGCCGCCAATTGGTTATTAAATAGTAAAAAAAATAATGGTGAACATGCTTTTGTTGTAAACTATATACGAGAAACGCTACAACAATATTGTAATGAATTATCAATACCTTCAACACCAAGAATAATGGCGACTAAAAGCTTATTGCATTTATTCACGCCAGTTGAAGGGAAATTATATAATCATGTTTCTTTATTTGAATTAATTCA
This sequence comes from Gottfriedia sp. NPDC057948, assembly GCF_042887255.1. Classification (NCBI taxonomy): domain Bacteria; kingdom Bacillati; phylum Bacillota; class Bacilli; order Caryophanales; family Bacillaceae; genus Gottfriedia; species Gottfriedia sp. NPDC057948. The sequence goes on along the minus strand of NZ_JBHVPN010000005.1, from coordinate 205,411 downwards.
AGCATTACATCCAACCCCTGCACTTGGAGGATTTCCTAAGGAAGAGGCATGTAAATTAATTCGTGAACTTGAACCTGTGGACCGGGGATGGTATGGTGCACCGATTGGGTGGATTGATTTAAACGGAAATGGTGATTTTGCTGTAGGCATACGTAGCGCCTTAATTAAAGAAGATAAAGCAAAATTATATGCCGGTTGTGGTGTTGTAAAAGATTCAAAACCAGAGGAAGAATTTTTTGAAACTGGTGTAAAGTTTCTGCCAATGCTAAATGCATTAGGAGGGTTACGAAATGAAAGATAATGAAGCACTAACAAAGTATATTGGTGCTCTTGTAGATGAAATAAGTGCATTAAATATAAAAAACGTTGTAATAAGTCCTGGATCACGCTCTACACCAATATCGATGTTAGTAAATGAACATCCAAAATTAAAGTCTTATATTGCAGTAGATGAAAGAGGGGCAGCATTTTTTGCTTTAGGAATCGCTAAAAGTACGAAACAGCCTACAGTTTTAATTTGTACTTCTGGAACTGCTGCTGCTAATTATATGCCAGCCATTTCTGAAGCAAAGGAATCAAGAATTCCATTAATCGTACTGACAGCCGATCGACCACATGAGCTTAGAGATATAGGTGCACCACAAGCTATGAATCAGATTGGTTTATACGGTTCATTTGTAAAAAAATTCATTGAACTAGCCTTACCAGAGGCTTCGGAAGCTATGTACGGATACGCACGGTCAAGCGTAAATCGACTGTACCGTTCATGTGTGACCGCTCCAATGGGGCCCGTACATATGAATGTGCCACTTCGAGAACCTTTAGTTCCTAATTTTACGATTGATGACATATACTCAGCAGGAAAGCGTAAAAATTCTGCTCACACAATACTTACTGAAACTCTTGCAACAATTTCAAATGAAACAAGTAATGAGTTCACGAAGCTTTTTCAATCAAAAAGAAAAGGCTTATTAGTTTGTGGTCCTTATGTTGAAGAAGGAGCTTTAAAGAAGATTAAAGCTTTAGGGAATTTATTAGACTATCCAGTTCTATGTGATCCTCTTTCAAATGGAAGAACAATTAATGGGAATGAAGACTCGAATGTAATCGATACATATGATACATTTCTTCGTTTTGAAGACATTGTTGATACGCTTGATTCTGAAGTTATCGTACGATTCGGAGCAATGCCTGTATCTAAAACGTTTAGCCAATATATTCAAAAGCAAAAAGATTGCGAGCTAATTGTAATTGATGAAGGAGACCTATGGAGGGATCCGACATTAAAAACAACTCAAATGATTTCTTGTGATGATATCCAGTTTTGTAATGCAATTTTGGAGTCATACGAGAAAACAAGTAGTCATGAAATAGATTGGTTGAATAAATGGATAAAAATTAATGAAAAAACAAAAAATGGACTAGGACAAGCAGAACAGTTTGATGAACTTTTTGAAGGGAAAATCGTTCAAGTTTTAGCAAAAAATTTACTTGAAGAAAGTACATTGTTTGTTTCAAACAGTATGCCTATTCGTGATGTGGATACGTTTTTACATAATCAATCTAAAAAGTTAAAAATTGCTTGTAATCGAGGGGTAAATGGAATAGATGGGACAATTGCAACTGCATTAGGGATGGCAGCAGCTGGAGAAAATGTCACATTATTAATTGGAGATTTATCTTTCTATCATGATTTAAATAGTTTAGTCCTTTCTAAACTACATAATTTAGATTTAAGAGTGATCCTAGTTAATAATGATGGGGGTGGAATCTTCTCATTCTTACCTCAATCAAAAGAAGAAAAACATTTCGAAGATTTATTCGGAACCCCTTTAGGATTGGAATTCGAGCATGCAACTGCCCTTTTCGGTGGAGTTCATACAAAAATTCAAAATTGGTTTGATTTTGAAGCTGAATTAGCTAAAAAGAATAGTGGATTGCATGTTATTGAAATTCAGACAAATCGTAAAGAAAATTATGATCTTCATCAAAAAGTTTGGAGCATTGTAAAAGCAGAATACGAGAAATGAAATTAGGTGTTCTTGTTCATGGAGATTAAAATAAATGAAGTCACATATTCATACATTGAATCTGGCCTAGGGCAAACTATATTATTATTGCATGGTTTTACAGGTTCAAAGGAGACATGGGGAAGTTTAATAAGTAAACTAGAACGAAATTATCATGTAATAGCAATTGATTTATTAGGACATGGGAAAACAGATTGTCCAATTAATGATGAACGGTACAGAATGGAATTTGCTGCGAAAGATTTACATGATTTTTTAGTAAAAAAGCAAATTGATTCGGTGCATCTATTAGGCTATTCGATGGGAGGTAGACTAGCCCTCTATTTCGCTTTAGCCTATCCAACAAAAATTAAATCGCTTATGTTAGAAAGCTGCACAGCTGGTCTTAAAACTGAAAATGAAAAATTAGCTCGAATCGAACAAGACAATCATTTATCTTCAATGATCCTAAATGAAGGTATTGAAGTATTTGTTAATTATTGGGAAAACATTCCCTTATTTGCAACTCAAAAGAATTTGACATCAGAGTCACAACAAAAGATTAAACAAGGAAGATTAAATCAGTCACCAATTGGCTTAAGTAATAGTCTAAAAGGGATGGGCACGGGCATTCAACCATCTCTATGGAGTGACTTGAAGCAATTTAAAAAACCTACTTTATTAGTTTGTGGAGAATATGATGAAAAGTTTTGTTTAATAATGGGGAAAATGAACAAGAAACTAGAAAATAGCCAAATTATTAAAATTCCACACGCAGGCCATGCAATTCATGTGGAACATTCGGAAAAATTTGCTACAATAGTAATTGGGTTTTTATTGAAAAGTGAAAAGGAGGAAATTTCATGACTATTGAATGGGTACAAGAAAGAAAGTATGAAGAAATTTTATATTCTACATATAATGGAATTGCTAAAATTTCAATCAATCGTCCGCACGTACATAACGCATTTACACCATTAACAGTATCAGAAATGATTGATGCTTTTGCTTATGCAAGAGACGACGAAAAAATTGGTGTTATTATTTTAACAGGTGAAGGTGGAAAAGCATTCTGTTCTGGTGGAGACCAAAGTGTTCGCGGACACGGTGGTTATGTTGGACAAGACCGCATTCCTCGCCTGAATGTATTAGATTTACAACGCTTAATTCGCGTTATTCCAAAGCCTGTAATTGCAATGGTAGCTGGTTATGCAATTGGTGGAGGTAACGTATTAAACGTAGTATGTGACTTAACAATCGCAGCTGAAAACGCTAAATTTGGACAAACTGGTCCTAAGGTTGGTAGCTTTGATGCTGGTTATGGCTCAGGCTATTTAGCTCGTATTGTAGGGCACAAAAAAGCTCGTGAAATTTGGTACTTATGCCGTCAATATAATGCACAAGAAGCATTAGATATGGGCTTAGTTAATAAAGTAGTACCTTTAGAAGAATTAGAAACTGAAACAGTTAAATGGGCAGAAGAAATGCTTGAAAAAAGTCCAACTGCACTTCGCTTCTTAAAAGCAGCAATGAATGCAGATACAGACGGTTTAGCTGGACTTCAACAGCTAGCTGGAGATGCAACACTTCTTTACTACACAACTGAGGAAGCAAAAGAAGGTCGCGATGCATTTAAAGAAAAACGTACACCTGATTTCGATAAATTCCCACGTTTTCCTTGATTTGGAAGAACTTAAAAGCTTGATGAGAAATCATCAAGCTTTTTAAGTTTATAATCAAGATATCCTAAAAATTTGATTTTCAGACTGATTGAAAACGCTTGTCTTTCGAGCCGCGAAGCCAGATGAGGAGCGGAGTTACCTTTGACGGTAATGAGCACCGTAGGCAGGCGAAGCAACGAAGAAAGCGAGCGTTTGCCAACAGTCTGAAAGCTTGATGAGAAATCATCAAGCTTTTTTGCACATTAAGAAAGTATAAATTGGTAGCGGAGATGAAACCTAGACGTAGTTGTCCATCTAGGAATTAAGTATAAATGCAACTACGCCTCTATCTTCGCCAATCGAAGAGTTTTCTTTAATGAACTTTTGTAAATTTAGATATTAGTCAGGAAGTGTTTTTGATGAATCAAATTCCGAATTTTTTGCTTGAGAGAGTCAGATTAACTCCTAATCGAATAGCAATTTCAACAGATGGGGAAGAAATTACGTTTAAGGATTTACATGAACGAGTTATAAATCTTGCATATGAATTTCACCATTTTGGCATAAAAGACGGATCTCACGTTTCGGTTTTAATGAATAATTCTGTTGAATTTATAGAAGTTGTTTATGCACTTCATTATATTGGAGCAACATCAATTTTATTGAATATAAGATTAAGTGATGACGAAATAGTATATCAATTAGAAAATAGTGATTCTGAATTTTTAATCGTAGCGAAATCAAATACGGTGAAAATTCCTGAAAATATAAAACTGTTAAATATAAATGAAATGGAGAACAGCGAATCAAAGGAATTACCAATCAAGTCTAATTTTGATGGCGATAAAATCGCAACTATGATGTACACATCTGGTACTACTGGTTTCCCCAAAGCAGTTTTACAAACTTATTTTAATCATTGGAGCAGCGCAATTGCTTCAGTATTAAATTTAGGATTAGATCATAAAGATGTGTGGCTAGTCTGTTTGCCAATGTTCCATGTGGGTGGTTTATCTACTGTATATAAAAGTGCCATTTATGGAATGAAAATAGTGTTAACGAATAAAGCTGATGCTCATACCATTAGGGACTGTGTCATAAAGCATAAAGTAACAATTCTATCTGTTGTAACAAAAGTATTAAATGACCTATTAACCATTGTTGAAGGTACAAATGATTTAAACAGCGTAAGGGCAGCTTTACTTGGTGGAGGGCCTGCCCCGTTACCACTTTTACAAAAGGCAAGAGCATTAAATGTGCCAGTCTATCAAACATACGGAATGACTGAAACTTGTTCACAAGTTGCAACGCTTTCTCCTGAATATATGCTTTCTAAAATTGGTTCGGCAGGTAAAGCTTTATTTGGATGTACGCTAGAAATAAGAGACAATCAACGAACTTGTTTACCAAAAGAAGTAGGAGAAATTGTAGTCAAGGGGCCGAACGTGAGTAAAGGTTATTATAAACTTACCAAGTTAACTGATTCATCTGAGTATCTTTATACAGGTGATTTGGGTTATGTAGATGAGGATGGTTTTTTATTTGTAGTTGACCGTAGAAGTGACCTAATTATTTCCGGTGGAGAAAATATATATCCAGCAGAGATTGAATCAGTACTATTATCGCATCCAGATATCATTGAAGCTGGTGTAACAGGCAAAGAAGACCCGAATTGGGGAAAAGTACCTGTTGGATTTGTTGTTAGTAAATCCTCTAATCCTCCGTCTCAAGAAGAACTAATCGAGTATTGTCGAGATAAAATCGCAGGGTATAAAATTCCAAAGGAAATATTTTATGTAGACAACCTACCAAGAAATGCAACAAACAAGCTAGTTAGAAGAGAACTACTTAAGCTTCTATAAGGGGAATAAACATGTTGATAAGGCAAATAGAATTATTTTTAATTGAACAGCCTCTAAAAGTACCTTTTAAAACAAGCTATGGTACATATGAAAAACGTGAAAGTATAATTGTTAAAATTTTAGATGCAAACGGAATATACGGTTATGGAGAAGTCGTTGCTTTTTCAGAGCCTTGGTATACAGAGGAAACGATCCAAACAGCTCAACATACTTTACAGGATTTCTTTATACCGATCTTATTAAATAAGCAGTTTAACCATCCAAGTGAAGTTGCTACACATTTAAATCAATTTAAAGGTAATCAAATGGCTAAATCTGGGCTTGAAGGTGCATATTGGGATTTGTATAGTAAACTACATTCAATCACTTTAGCACAAGCTTTAGGGGGCAATAAGGCAGAGATACCAGTTGGGGTGGTAATTAGTATAGACGAGCCAATAAAAATGTTGAAACAAATTAGTGCATATATAAAAGAAGGCTATGAAAGATTTAAAGTTAAAGTTTCAAAAGAAAATGATTACGAAATTGTCTCAACTATACGAAATAACTATCCAACAATCCCTCTAATGATTGATGCCAATTCAGATTATTTGATTGAGGACATTCCGAAACTAAAAAAATTAGATGAATTTAATCTGTTAATGATCGAACAGCCCTTCGGCGAACGCCAATTCATCGAGCACGCTATTCTTCAAAAGGAAATTTCTACTCCAGTCTGCTTAGATGAAAGTATATGTTCCATAGAGGATGTTCAAATTGCGTATGAATTAAACGCATGCAAAATCATTACCGTAAAGCCTGGGAGAGTCGGAGGATTAACTAAATCAATTGAAATTCATGATTATTGTGTTGAAAAGAATATTCCAATTTGGGTTGGAGGCATGATTGAAACCGGGATTTCTAGAATTCAAAACGTTGCACTAGCATCTCTTCCCGGATTTACAATACCAGGAGATATTTCGGCTTCATCTAGGCATTGGGAGCATGATCTTATTTTTCCAGAGGTAGCTTTAATAAATGGAAAAGTTAAAGTACCAGTTGGCCCTGGTTTAGGGGTAGAAGTGGATGAAGAGAGAATCCGAAGCATTTCTAAAAAGATTTATCAATATACTTTTCAATAAAAATAACTAAATAGAAAATACGATCAAATTAAACTTGTTATTCATTTCAAGTTTCTTTGACCGTATCTTTTTTTGTTTCCTTATTTATTTTATCAGGTACTGGATCATATCCACCTGGATGTAGTGGGTGACACTTAAGTATTCTTTTAGTCGTTAAATAAGTTCCTTTAAGCGCACCATGAGTTTGTATTGCCTCTAGTCCATAACTAGAGCAAGTAGGATAGAATCTACATGATGGTGGCGTTGCAGGTGAAATCCATTTTTGATAAAATCTAATGATTCCAATTAAAATTTTATTCATATACAAACCTTTCGTCTGCTAGAATTATTTCTCATCATGGTTATTTTTCATTTTTACGTCTTCTAGCTTATCGACTTTATGTTGTACACCATAGCCTTTATTTACAGTAAGAACGAAAGCACCGAATACAACAACGATAATTATTCCACTAACAATAAATACTCCAGTCATACTATATCCTCCTAAATAGTTATACTACTATGATATAGTATACTGTCCAATATGCAAGGCAATCAAATATTTTCATAAAGTTTCAGGAATATTATTTCAATAATGATGAAACATTTTAATAGAAATAGTACAATGGAAAAACAAGTATGAATGTAGGAAGGTTAAAATGTACATATTTAAAGATTTTTACCATAATACAGTTGAATTATCGTTTGAGAAACATCCATTTTCACTCAATCCAAAACATGTTTGGGTTATTTGTAAATACAAAGACCAATGGTTACTCACAGACCATCAAAGAAGAGGATACGAATTCCCAGGTGGAAAAGTCGAGGAAGGCGAATCACCTGAAGAAGCAGCTAAACGTGAAGTTTTAGAAGAAACAGGTGGAAATGTATCTAAAATTAATTATTTAGGGCAATACCGAGTTACAGGTAAGGATAAAATTATTATAAAAAATATTTATTTTGCCGAAATAGGAGAACTTTTAACACAAAAGCACTATTTTGAAACAAACGGCCCAGTATTGTTAGACGAATTTCCACCAAACATAAAAAAAGATCGCCGATTTAGTTTTATCATGCGTGACGAAGTATTTTCACAAAGTTTAAGTTACTTGAATACTAAAAAAAGCTCACTTTTATAAGGTGAGCTTTTTTAGGTTCCTATACTTTTTCTCATATTACCTCAAATTATTTCTTTATAGTTTTTCTCTCAATAAATTCAACAATAATATACATCAAAGCAGCACATACACTTATGATTAATACACTCATTAGAACAAGAGTGAAATTAAATACTTGGAAGCCATAAACGATTAAATAGCCAAGTCCGCTTTTTGAAACTAAGAACTCTCCGACAATCACTCCTACCCAAGCTAATCCGACATTTACTTTTAATGTGGAAATGACGGTAGGTATACTAGCAGGAAAGATCACATTTTTAAAGATTTGAGTTTTAGTAGCTCCAAAACTTTTAATGACTTTTACGTAATTTTCATCTACCTGTAAGAAGGCTTGATAAATGACCAGCGCTGTTATGACAAAACTTATTATGATCCCCATCGCAATAATGGACGAATATGAAGGACCAAAAATTACAATGATGATTGGACCAAGCGCGACTTTTGGCATGGCATTAAAGACTACTAAAAATGGATCAAGGACTTTCGAGGCAAATGGATACCACCAAAGAATGATTGCCAGAATGACCCCGATAATTGTTCCTAAAATAAATCCTACGAGAGTTTCAGTGATTGTAGTCATAGCATCATGATAAATGGAACCATCTCCCAATTTTGCGCTGAGTAAATCGTAAATTTTAGTAGGTGAACTAAACAATAAAGGATCAATTACTCTTCGATGACTTAAAAGCTCCCAAGCTATAAAAAAGACAATAATAATTAATAGTTGGAAGAAAAATATGAGTAGCTTTTTACGGCGATTTTTTTTGACGATACTGGCGTGATAGGATTTTAGTTCGTCATTTACTTTAGCCACGTTTCTCCAACTCCTTCCAAATCGCAGAAATATAAGAAGAAAAGAGTGATTGGTGTCGTGTTTCAAAAGGTGAATGAGCACGTAATTCTTCTGGTAAATTGAAAATTTTTGATATTTTAGTAGGAGCATTTGTTAGCGTAATAACCCGATCACACATCGCTACTGCTTCTTCAATATCGTGTGTTACTAAGATAGCAGTAGTATTTAACTTCTTAAATAAGTTGAAAACTAGTTCTTCAAGCTTTACTTTATTTTGATAATCTAGAGCGGAAAATGGTTCATCTAATAATACAATTGATGGACTTGTAGAAAGAGTTCTTACTAATGCAACGCGTTGTCTCATCCCACCGGATAGTTCTCTTGGGTATGCATTTTCATAATCCTTTAATCCAACTTCATTTAACAATTCTAGCGTTCGATTTTTATTTTCTTCTGTATCCTTATCTAGAATCTGAAGACCTAGAAAAATATTTTCTTTAATTGTTTTCCAAGGGAATAAATAGTCATGCTGAAGCATGTAACCAATTTCTCCCGATTTTATATCATAAGGCTTCCCTTTAAACTTCACTGTACCATCATAGGGTGTAAGCAATGAGGAAATAATCGATAAAAGTGTGCTTTTTCCACAGCCACTTGGGCCTAATACAGATACAAATTCACCTTTTTCAACTTCAAACGTTAAGCCATCCAATATTTTAATTGCCTTTTCCTTCGATAAAAATACATGAGAAATATCATTAACTGTTAAATAACTCATTTTGTTAACCAACTACTTCTCCGTAGATTTTTCGGCAAATTTTGTATCAACTAAAACTGAGTGTGGAACTTCTTTTGGTAATACACCAGAGTTCTTCATAATCTTTTGGAGATTATTCCACTCATCTTCTTCTAATATTGGATTTGTTGAATAAGAATTTTGAGACTTATAACGATCAATAACTTTTATTGAAATGTCTAAAGGCGTATCTTTAAAGAATGGTGCAACACTTTTTGCAATCTCTTCTGCAGAATGAGTATCAACCCATTGTTCAGCTTCATAAATTGCATCTGTAAACTTTTGAGCTGTTTTCGCATTCTTCTTCAAATAACTTTCTTTTGCTATAAAAGCAGTGTAAGGAACTTTTCCAGACTCCAAGCCGAATGAGGCAACGATTTTACCTCTTCCTTCTTTTTCCATAATACTTGCTGTAGGTTCAAACAATTGAACATACTCTCCAGTACCTGAAGCATATGCATTTGCGATATTTGCGAAGTCAATATTCTGAATAAGGTTCAAATCTTTATGTGGATCGATCCCATGTTTACTTAGGACGTATTCGCCAACCATTTGTGGCATTCCACCTTTTCTTTGACCTAAAAATGTTTTGTCTCTTAGTTGATCCCAATTAAATGGTACAGTTTGATTTCTAGCTACTAGAAATGTTCCATCAGTTTGAGTCAATTGGGCAAAGCTTTTTACTGGGTCATTTGCACCTTGAGCGTATACATATATTGTTGTTTCTGGCCCAACTAATCCTATATCTGCACCGTTTGACAATACAGCAGTCATCGTTTTATCTCCACCAGCAGTAGTTGTTATTTCAACATCCAATCCATGCTTTTTGAAGATTCCTTCACTAATGGCCACATATTGAGGTGCATAAAATAATGAATGGGTCACTTCTGCAACTCTAACCTTTGTGGTACCATCTTTAGGTTTATCTTTCGAACATGCACCTAAAATAGAAGCAACTAATAAAAACAAAATAACGAGCCATTTGATTTTCATTTAATCCCTCCTAATCGAAAATATACAATTAGCCTATGCAATAGGAGAAAATGGGTGAATGCGGAGTAAAATGTGCTAAAATCGCTCGGTTAGATATGAGTTATCTGATGTGGTTGAACAAAGAAAAACCTCTCTTACTTCCTTTTTTAGGAAATTAGAGAGGTTTTTATCTACTCTTTGAAAAATATTTTCGAGTATCTTCACGTATTTCGTTAGGCAAGACACTTTCTAATTCTTTGTTTAACCATGACAGTGTTTTACTACGTAAATACTCATGCATTTTTTCTTCGGCAGAGAGCATGACTAAATTGATCGTGCAGGTGGCACTTGGAGTACAACCTTTTTCTCTAATAAGATAGCCGTTATCTTTAATATTTTTACATTGAAATATAGGCTTAGAACCTTCAATTGCTTCAATTACATCCCAAAAAGAAATTTCTTCTGGAGATTTAGCTAGTTTAAAACCACCTTTAACTCCTGGAACTGAACTGACAATACCAGCTTTAGAAAGCTTACTAAAAATCTTTGAAAGATATGTATCTGAAACACCTTGAAAGAAGGATAGGTCCTTTATTCCAATCGGAGAATCTTCAGGAGTGTCAATTAAATAAACAAGGCAATGAAGTGCATACTCAACTCCAACGCTATACTGCATCAAAACACCTTCTTCATAAATGAGATTATTTTTAATTAATCTTAGAAATGTTTTATTTCTTTGTCAAACATTTACTTTTAGGAGTAATTCAAGTTAAAAGAAGTTTTCAGGATTAAACATTATTTATAATGATAATTATAATGTATACATATATTTTGTTGTATATGTCGATTTATTGATTTATCGAGAACAATTGGAAAGTAGAATATTTTGAGAGGATTATCCTACAAATCTGAATTTTCATTAGAGTTATTCTAAATAGCTAAGAATTTAAGAAACCTTTTTTGGTTATAAATCAAAATATCATCTGTTTTTTAGATGTTTTTTCATATGACTGTGATTAACAAAGAAGTTTTCTTAATAATTTGAGTTATTTTAAAAAAACGTTGAAGCGTTTCCAATAGCATGATAAGATTATCCCATAAAGTCGTTGAAACGTTTCCAATTGAAATTAAATAATTTAGTGAATTTGTTAAAATTTTGGGGGTATTTGTAGTGCCAAGTATTAAAGATGTTGCAAACTTAGCAGGTGTGGGAGTTGGTACTGTTTCAAGAGTCATTAATAATCATCCAAACGTTACGCCTGAAACACTTGATAAAGTGAATGCGGCTATCAAACAATTGAATTATATTCCGAATGAAGTAGCTAGAAACTTTAAAATGCAAAAATCAAACATGGTAGCCCTTGTCTTACCAAGTATTTGGAATCCTTTTTTTTCTGAGCTTGCTTATTATATTGAAGATGAACTTGATAGAAAAGGATATAAATTGATGCTCTGCAATAGTGGAGGTAGACCAGACAAAGAACTTTATTATTTTGATAAGCTCAATCAGAATAAAGTAGCAGGCGTTGTTGGGATAACCTATAACGACATTGAAGAGAGTATAAGTGCAGATATACCTATTATCAGCATCGATAGGCATTTTGGAAAAAAAATCACATGTGTAACCTCAGATAACTATACTGGCGGACGTATTGCTTTAAATGAGCTGGTAAATGCAGGAGCCAAAAAAGTGGCCTATCTTGGAATAGCAAGTTCTGTTTATAGTGAGGTTATACTTCGAAAAAACGGATTTATAGATGAAGCAAAGGCTAAAGGTGTTGAATATTTCATCCATGAAGAACATGATAATGTTTACAATGATGATCTATTCTTTGAGAATTTCTTTGCAAAAAAAATACATCAAGGTGTAGATGGAGTATTTGCAAATACTGATTTGCTTGCTGCAAAATATATCGATCGAGCAAAACGACTAGGGATCAGAACGCCAGAAAATGTAAAAGTGATTGGTTATGATGGAATTCAAGATAATACATTGTTTCATCCTGTCTTGTCCACAATCCGACAGCCGGTGGAGGAAATGGCTAGAATGTCTGTAAAACTTCTAGTAAAAAAGATTGAAGGTGAAGATCTAGATCAAGCGATATATCGAGTTCCTGTAAAGTACAGAGTAGGTGAAACGACTTAACTGATAAAAAAATTAGAATTTATTGGAAACGACGAAGTAAATTATTTAAAAAATAAATAAAATAAGAAAACCACTAAGTAAAATATATTTTTTTAGCCTTAATTGGAAACGTTTCAATTGGTACAGCTTATTGTAATATGACTAAATCTGAAATGAAGGAGATAATGATGAAATTAAAAATCAAAGGTTCCAATAACCCTTTAAAGCCATCCACTATTCGTTTGGAAACGCTTAACAAAAAAAGTCGGATCAAACGTATACTCGAAAATTATGAGCTTTACCTTTTCTTACTGCCAGCAGTTATCTATTTTATTGTTTTTCAATACGTTCCAATGTATGGAGTTGTAATTGCTTTTAAAGATTATGTACCCTCTTTGGGCATACTCGGAAGTCCTTGGGTAGGTTTTGAAAATTTCCAGCGATTCTTCGACTCTTATCAATTTTGGACACTAATAAAAAATTCTTTAGGTTTAAGCATCTTGCAATTAGTTATTGGGTTTCCGATGCCAATCATTATTGCTTTACTTTTAAATCAAATGATTCACCAGAAGTATAAGCGTTTTGTCCAAACAGTTATTTATGCACCACATTTTATCTCAATCGTAGTTTTAGCTGGTATGGTATTTGTCTTTTTCTCAGATAAAGGATTAGTTAATAGTGTGATAACACTATTTGGCGGGTCAACAATATCGTTTATGTCAGAACCAAGTTGGTTTAAGGCTCTATATATAGGATCTGGCGTATGGCAAGAAACGGGTTGGGCATGCATTGTTTACTTAGCTGCTTTAGCTGGGGTAAATCCCGAAGTTCACGAAGCTGCAACCGTAGATGGTGCAAATAAGTGGCAGAGAATTTTACACGTGGATATTCCTGCCATTATGCCGACAGCTATTATACTTCTTATTTTATCAGTAGGGAATTTAATGAATATAGGATTTGAAAAAGCATTTTTATTGCAAACACCATTGAATCAGCCAGCAGCAGAAATTATTCCTACTTACGTCTATAAAGTAGGTTTACAGCAATCAGAATATAGCTTTGCTTCTGCCGTAGGATTATTCAATTCGGTTATTAACTTAGTTTTACTTTGGATTGTAAACAGAACTGCAAAGAAAGTTTCTGGTTCAGGACTATGGTAGGAGGCTTCGGAAATGAGAAAAAATCAAAAAAATAATAGTGCAAAAAAAATAAAATCAAAAGAAGATAAAATATTTGACACTATTAACTTTATATTTTTAACTTTCATTTGTTTAGCAGTGTTATATCCTTTATATTTTGTGATCATTGCCTCAATAAGTAATCCAGATTTAGTTTATAACGGAAGTGTTTGGTTATTACCTAAAGAAATCACATTTGAAGGATATAAGAGGATTTTCAGTGATTCTAAAATTTTGATAGGGTATAAAAATACCATTATTTATACGGTTTTAGGAACTGCGGTACAAGTATCCCTGACATTGATGGCTGCTTATGCCTTATCCCGTAAAGAATTATTTGGTAGATCCTTCTTTATGTTGATGATAGTATTCACGATGTTCTTTTCTGGCGGGTTAATTCCTACATATTTAGTTGTAAAAGATTTAGGGATGCTGAATACGATGTGGGCAATGATTATTCCAAAAGCTATCGCCGTTTGGAATTTGATTGTAGCGAGATCCTTTTTCGAATCTTCTATTCCAAATGAATTACTAGAAGCAGGTAAAATCGATGGTTGCTCGAACACAAGATTTTTTTTGAAAATTGTTCTTCCATTATCCAAACCGATTATCGCTGTTATGGTTCTATTTTATGCAGTAGGTAATTGGAATTCATATTTTGATGCTTTGATCTATTTAAATGATGAAAGTTTGTATCCTTTGCAATTAATTTTGCGCAATATTTTAATTCAGAATCAATTGAGTGTACAAATGTTAAGTGATTTAAATAATCTTGCGTCACAGCAACACGTTGGAGAGATTATTAAGTATGGCGTTATCATTGTTGCCGCAATTCCATTATTAATCGTTTATCCATTCGTCCAAAAATATTTTGTAAAAGGAGTACTAATTGGCGGTGTGAAAGGGTAATCCTTCCAAATACCAAGACTAAAAAATATTCCTTTAAAGGGGTGACGATAAGGGGTTCCTAAAAGGTAGTTCATATAAAAAACTGTTTGATTATGAGGAGGAAATATTAATGAAAAAGTCATGGTTTACGAAATCAATCGTTTTATCCGTTGGTCTTTCGACGATTCTTGCTGGATGTTCAAGTGATAAAAGTGCATCAGAAGAAACTAAAAAAGTGAATGTGAAAATAAATTCTACTGGACTACCGATTGTTGATAAAACAGTTAAACTTAATTTTGTGTCACCGAAATCACCTTTAGCTCCTAATTTTGCCGATATGACCATTTTTAAAGAACTTCAAAAAACAACCAATGTTCAAATTAAATGGAATAACATTCCCGGTGATGGTTATCAAGAAAAGAAAAACTTATTACTTGCAAGTGGAGATCTTCCAGATGCCTTTTATAATTCAGGTTTTAGCGATTTGGATATTGAGAAATATGCAAAGGATGGTACCATTATACCTTTAGATAACCTAATAGATAAATATATGCCAAACTTAAAGAAAAGACTCGAAGAAAGACCTGAATTAAGGCGGGTCATTACAGCTCCAGATGGACATATTTATTCTTTGCCTAGAGCAGAAGAGATGGACTTAGTTGGACTGCCTAACACGATGTATATCAATAAAAAGTGGCTAGATAAGCTAGGGTTAAAATTGCCAACAACGCTTGAAGAGTATCATGATGTTTTGAAAGCATTTCAAGATAAAGATGCAAACGGAAATGGTAAAAAAGATGAGATTGGTTTAACTTACTTATTCAACGGATGGACTGGAAACTTCGGTGATATGATTGCACCTTTCGGCGTTCCTGATAACAACGACCACCGTATCGTCCGTGATGGAAAAGTAATCTTTACTGCTGTTCAACCAGAATATAAAGAAGCTATTCAGTATTACCATAAATGGGTGAAGGAAGGATTAATTGATCCAGAAGCAACCACACAAGATATGGCAAAGATGTTTGCAAAAGGGAAAACAAAAGATGAGACATTAGGTTCCTTCATTTGGTGGGAAAATACAGAAATGGTCGGCACTGATCGTCAAAATGATTATGTAGTCTTACCACCGCTTGTAGGTCCAAAAGGAAAACCAATCGTAGGACGCTCAAATTATTCTGAGTATGGTCGTGATGCATTTGTTATTACAAAAGCAAATATGTATCCAGAAATTACTTCAAGATGGGTAGACCAATTATATGCTCCGAAAGAATCTGCTCAAGTGAACTGGGGTCCTATTGGTGAGATTTATAAAGAGGACAGTAACGGTATGTTAGTAAATAAAGAATTACCTGCTGGAGAAGCAATGGGCGAGTACCGTCAAAAAGTGGCTCCTGGCGGTCCATTCATCGTTTTAAAACAAGACTTTGGTAAAGTGGTCGATATGGAATCACGTGCTAAAGAACGTCTGCAAATTCTGGATAAATACTATCGTCCTTACGAAGAAAAAGAGAATTATCCGCAAGTTTTCTTTAGTGAAGAAGATTCACAAAGAATTAATCAGATTCAAACGGATATTACCCAATTTGTTAACCAAAAGCAAGCGCATTGGTTACAGGATGGTGGAATTGAAAAAGATTGGAAAAGCTATATAAAACAATTAGATCAAATGGGTCTTCCTGAATTGATGAAATTGTACCAAAAGGGATTAGACGATTTTAATAAAACTAGTAAATAACCATTCCATTTCTAAAAATAAGGCAGAACATATTGGTGTAGCCTAATAGTCTGCCTTATTTTTTATATCAAACTACTAAAGAGTTAGGTGAAAAAGAATGTACGATATTACAGCTCTAGGAGAGTTACTTATTGATTTTACCCCCTCTGGATTCCAGCAAAGCGGAAAAATTTTGTTTGAACAAAATCCTGGTGGGGCTCCTGCTAACGTTTTAGCAGCTTTATCTAAATTGCAAAAAAAGACTGCATTTATCGGGAAAATTGGAAATGATCAATTTGGTTTATTTCTAAAAAATGTATTGGATCAAATAAATATAGATACTTCTGGGCTAGTTTTCTCAGAAAATACAAAAACAACTTTAGCATTTGTCCATTTAGATGGTAAGGGTGATCGAACGTTCAGCTTTTATCGTAACCCTGGAGCTGATACCACATTATCCATAGAAGATGTTGATTTTGGTTTGATAAAAAATTCTAAAATTTTTCACTTTGGATCTCTCTCTATGACTCATAATCCTGCTGCTGAGGCCACTCTCGCTGCCGTTGCTTTTGCAAAAGTAAATGGAGTTATTATTTCTTTCGATCCTAATTTAAGAGAATCGTTATGGAATAGTTTAGACCGTGCTAAAGAAATGATGTATAAAGGACTTGAATATGCTGATATGGTAAAAATTTCTGAAGAGGAACTAGTTTTTCTTACTGGTGTTAGAGATCTTGAAGAAGGCACTCGAATTTTAAGTAACACATACAATGTTCCCTTGATTTTTATCACTTTAGGTGAAAATGGCAGTTACTTTAGACTTGGAGAAAAAATAGGTTATGTACCGGGATTTGTAGTGGACGTTCAAGATACTACAGGAGCAGGAGACGGGTTCCTTGGAGGAGTTCTTTATAAGATCCTTCAAAAAGAATGCCAGATTGATAGTTTAACATTCAAAGACTTAGAAGAAATAGCGTCTTTCGGAAATGCTGTAGGCGCATTAGCTACAACAAAAAAAGGTGCTATTGGTAGTATGCCTACTCTCGACGAAATTTATACATTAAGCAACTCAAGGTAAGTAACAAAGGAGAACCTTAACAATGAAAATAGAAGAACATAAAACATCCAGTTCAGAAAAATATTACTTAGAACTTCATAGACCACAGTTCCATTTCACACCAGAAGCCAATTGGATGAATGATCCTAACGGAATGGTTTATTATGAGGGAGAATACCATCTTTTTTATCAGTACCATCCACATGATACGATATGGGGCCCGATGCATTGGGGACATGCTGTAAGTAAGGATTTAATTCATTGGGAGCACTTGCCAATAGCTTTGTCCCCGGATGAAAATGGGGCTATATTTTCTGGCAGTGCTGTTGTAGATTGGCATGATTCAACTGAATTTTTTAATGGTGAATCTGGGCTTGTTGCCATTTTTACGCATTCAGACCAATATCCGGGTTCAGACCGTCCTAGACAAAGACAAAGTCTAGCTTACAGTACTGATAAAGGGCGAACTTGGAACATGTATAAGGGAAACCCAATCTTATCAGACATAAAAATCACAGATTTCCGTGATCCCAAAGTGTTTTGGCATGAAAATACTAAAACGTGGATCATGATTCTTGCAGCAAGTAATCATGTCAGGATTTATACCTCGCAAAATTTAAAAACATGGGAATTTGCAAGTGAATTTGGTAGTAAATCAGGTTCTCATGCAGGTGTTTGGGAATGTCCTGACCTATTTGAATTACCGGCTGACGGAAAAAATGAAAATAAAAAATGGGTAATGATAGTTAGTATAGGAAATGAAGCCGCATATGCAGAAGGTTCTAGAACTCAATATTTTATAGGAGATTTTGATGGTTCAACTTTTACAAATGATAATCCAGAAGAAATGATCTTATGGCTTGATCATGGAAGAGATAACTATGCAGGAGTCACTTGGTCAGATGTACCTGCTAAGGATGGGCGACGTATTTTTATAGGTTGGATGAGTAACTGGAAATATGCAAATGAAACTCCAACAAAAGTTTGGAGAAGTGCAATGACACTTCCTCGCGAATTAAAACTCGTAACGACAAATGATGGTGCGCGGTTATCTCAAACTCCAATTACGGAATTAGAGTCTCTTCGAGAGGGAAATACAAAATTGGAAAATAGCATTATTAATGAAAACGCAGCTAGTGTGCTTTCGAATTTAAAGGGTAAAGCGTTTGAATTAAGAGCGGAATTTGAGTTGGATACAGCATCTGAATTCGGTTTTAAGGTACGAATGTCAAAAGATGAGAAAACCATAATTGGATATAATGTAAATGAGAAAAAGTTATTTATTGATCGACAGAGTTCTGGGGAAGCATCATTTAATTCATTTTTTGCATGTAATCACTCTGCAATTTTAGAACCAATACAAAATCGAATAAAAATGCTTATTTTTGTTGATTGGTCTTCCGTTGAGGTATTTGCAAATAATGGAGAATTGGTAATGACTGATTTAATTTTCCCAGATAGTAATAGCCAAGGTTTAGAAGTATTTGCTGTTGATGGCAATGTCAAACTAACATCTCTAGATTTTTACGATTTAAAATCATGTTGGCGCAAAAAATAATAAAACCATTATAATTTTGAATGGAATTTTTTGTGAAAAAAATCAATCTGTTCTTAAAAAAGGGGAAATACAATGAATATCCTTAATAGTAGATTTTTGCAATTTGCCGAAAAAATAGTTGACCTATTCTTATTAAATATATTATGGCTGATAATGTGTATCCCTGTTATAACAATTTTTCCGGCAACAGTATCCATGTATGGTGTAATAAGAAAGTGGACAATGGGGAAAGAAACGAATGGGGTTTTCCGTACTTTTTTATTGTTATTTAGAGAATGTTTTTTGCAAAGTTTTGGACTTTCTGTATTATGGGTAACCCTAGGTTTTTTTATCTATATAGACTTTCGCATATTACATTTTGATGGTTCATTGATGCATCTTATATTGCTGGGTATTCTTTGCTTATTATCTCTATTTTTCATATCAATTACTGTTTATCTTTTTCCTATTATGGCTCACTTTGATACAAATTGGAAAAATGTAATTAAAAATTCAATAACGTTAGTAACCAGATATCCTTTGTTAACCATCTTATTAATAATGATTTCTTTCATATCATTGTATCTAGTTTATTTGCTTCCCCTATTCATTTTTATATTAGGTAGTGTTACTGCTTATTTCTCATATACCATTTGCCATAAATTATTTTTAGGTATTAAGAAGAATTAACCGTAGTTATAGCTGATTTTTAATGGAGCCTTCAAGAAGCGGAGTATGTAAGAAGAAGAGCTTCATTTGCGTACGAGAAAATAGAAAATTGATAATTTCTTATTTCAACTAAACCAGCTAATCGTGAACTTATCAAAATTCGTGCTTCACAAATAAATGGTTGTGCTTTTTTCCTTGATATGCATACATCTGAAGCGAGAGAAATAGGAGAAATGGAACAACGTTTATATTGTATTAGTGCATGGAGAGATTGCGATTTTTACACAGATGTGGAAAAAGCAGCTTTAGAGTTAACTGAGCATAATACAGAAATTTCGAATAAAGGTGTATCTGAAGAAATATATAATCGTGTATGTAAACACTTTAGCGAAGAAGAATACGTAAATCTTGTATTCATAATCAATCAAATTAACAGTTGGAATCGTATTTCTATTTCTATGGGGAATAGACCAGCTGAAAAATAATATCTTAATAAAATTTAAAAAATAAAAATGAGCCGAAGATTGGCTCATTTTTTTAATGAAATTTTCAATTCTTATTAAAATTTTGTACTTTTATAACATCGCTTTTTATTAATTGTTTATTAGAATAAATTTTAATAGTGTAAAGATCATGATTATTTTTAATATAATTTTTTTGATCCATTGTCATGTTTAAAGTAGCAATGGAGCTAGATAAACTAAAATTGGCTCTTCCATTATTGATTTTGTAACTTTGATTATGATTGATTTCTTCAATATTGACTCCAAATATTGATTGGACTTTTTTAGGTAGTAGGATTTCTATTTGAGCATTTTCTATATCGTTTTTATAACGTTCTGGTACTGATACGACTAAATAATATTCAACTCCATAAAGTAATTGATTATCCACAGAATCTTTGATCTCATAATATCTTTTGGATAATGATTCAATTTTTGGCTCAATTTCTTTAGAAGATAGTGAAACATGCTTATCTAAATTTTTAGACAAGGTACCAGTATTAAATAAAAACAAGGTAGTTAATAAAATTGCAGTAAATGAAAAAATCAGAGTTAATATCTTTATGGATCTCATTTTAATCCTCCATTTAATTCGATAAATAAATAGTGATTATTATTCATGTTTAGTTACTTTAATCTTACTTTAAACTTATTCTTTAAATGTTAATATTTTCCTTTTAATGAGTGAGGTTGTTTTTTAATACTGAAAATAAAAAAAGGCTGCCAATAAGTCATAAATCCCGACTTATTGGACAGCCCTTACATTTTACTTTATTAGATTATTTTAAAGGTCCGCCAAGTTCAGCTAATTGAGCATCAAAGCCTTCAAACTTTTTGAAGTTTTCTTTGAATTTAGTTACTAATTCAAGAGCTTTTTGATCATAAGCTGATTTATCTTCCCAAGTTGTTGAAGGGACTAATACGCTATCAGGTACACCAGGTACATGAGTTGGAATTGCTAAACCGAAAAACTCATCTTGAGTAGTTTCAATGTTGTTTAAATCACCTTCAAGTGCAGCGTGAACCATTGCTCTTGTGTAAGATAGATTCATACGTTTACCTACGCCGTATTCTCCACCAGTCCAACCAGTGTTTACTAAGAATACATTTACATTATGCTTTTCAATTTTTTCACCAAGCATTTTTGCATATTCTACAGCTGGAAGCGGTAAGAATGGTGATCCGAAACATGTTGAGAATGTTACTTGTGGAGAAGTAACACCACGCTCAGTACCTGCTAATTTACTAGTAAATCCACTTAAGAAGTGGTACATAGCTTGCTCTTTTGTTAATTTACTGATTGGAGGTAATACTCCAAATGCATCAGCAGTTAAAAAGATAATTGCATGCGGATGACCAGCAACACTTGGCTCAATGATATTTTGAATTGCTTGCATTGGGTATGCAGCACGAGTATTTTCTGTTAAAGTTGTATCATCATAGTCAGCTAAACGGCTATCAGATTTAACAACAACATTTTCTAACACTGTACCAAATTTAATTGCAGAGAAAATTTGTGGCTCTTTTTCAAATGTTAAATTGCTACATTTAGCGTAGCAACCGCCTTCAATATTGAATACACCATTATCTGACCAGCCGTGCTCATCATCACCGATTAACTTACGGTCTGCATCAGCAGATAATGTAGTTTTACCAGTTCCTGAAAGTCCAAAGAATAATGCTACATCGCCTTCGCTACCTACGTTAGCAGAACAGTGCATTGGTAAAACATTATTTTGTGGTAATAGGAAATTCATGATTGAGAAAATAGATTTTTTCATTTCTCCAGCATATTCCGTACCACCAATTAAGATAATTTTCTTTTCAAATGATACAATAACAAATGCCTCTGAATTTGTTCCATCAACTACTGGGTCTGCTTTAAATGTTGGAGCAGAAACAATTGTAAATTCTGCTTCATGAGTTTGAAGCTCTTGCTCAGTTGGGCGAATAAATAATTGATGAGCAAATAAGTTGTGCCATGCAAATTCGTTAATTACTTGGATTGGTAAACGATACTCCGTGTCAGCACCAGCAAATCCTTTAAATAAGAATAATTCGTTACGATCTTTTAAGTAATTAAGTACTTTGCTATATAATTTTTCGAATACGTCAGCAGAGATTGGTTGATTTACTGAACCCCAATCGATTAAATTTTCAACAGATGCCTCTTGAACAATAAATTTATCTTTAGGTGAACGTCCAGTATATTTGCCTGTTGAAACGCTAACTGCTCCTGTTGACGTTAAAATTCCTTCTTGTCTTGTTAGGACTTTTTCAACTAACTCAGAAACGCTTAGTTGGTTATACACTTGATTACTAGTAAGTAATTCGTTTAATTCAAAGTTTACATCAACTGTCTTCATATACTAATACCATCCTTTAAATATAATTTGTCTGCCATGTAGGTATCTCGATAAATAGTATAACACATTTATTTTAATAGTGTATACTATTAGTTGGCAAAATGTGTTATGAATTTGATTAAAAAATAAATTTGAGTAAACTTTACTTATCAAATGATGTAAGTTATTAAATGTAAGTATAATAATTAGTAATTTCCCATTAAATAGAAATGAATGTAGAGATAAAGTTATTGTAGAATTATGTTTAAGTTATGATGAAAATTGTTGACAAGAAAGTGAAATTTTAATATGATACTTTTCATACGGATACTCTCTTATCCCGAGTAGGTGGAGGGATACAGGCCCTACGAAGCCCAGCAACCTCACTTTTAGTGAAAGGTGCTGAACCTGATGCAAGACTTTTTTATGTCTTGGACGATAAGAGCGAAAGGCAAATAACCAAGAACCCTTTCCTCATGTAATATTTGATAAGAGGAAGGCTTTTTTTTTGCTCAAAACTTAAATACAGTGGCAATTTCGTAATTTACACTGAGTTATCTTTATCTTAAATGGGAAACATAGGAATAGGAACAAACTTTTTATTCTTATGTTGAGAAAAAAGAGATCCGTCACATTCAATTTAGGAGGGGACTCAATGTCACAACGTCGTTTATTTACTTCAGAATCAGTTACAGAAGGACATCCAGATAAAATCTGTGACCAAATCTCAGATTCAATTCTTGATGCAATTTTAGCAAATGATCCGAATGCTCGTGTAGCAGCGGAAACTTCAGTTACAACAGGTTTAGTACTTGTTGCAGGTGAAATTACAACTTCTACTTATGTAGATATCCCAAAAATCGTTCGCGAAACAATCCGTGAAATCGGTTATGACCGTGCAAAATACGGATTTGATGCAGATACATGTGCAGTTTTAACTTCTATCGATGAGCAATCAGCAGATATCGCTCTAGGTGTAGACCAAGCGTTAGAAGCTCGTGAAGGTAGCATGACAGATGAAGAAATTGAAGCAATCGGTGCAGGAGACCAAGGTTTAATGTTCGGTTTTGCTGTTAATGAAACACCTGAATTAATGCCACTTCCAATTTCATTATCTCACAAAATTGCTCGCCGTTTAACTGAAGTTAGAAAAAATGAAACAGTTTCTTACTTACGTCCAGACGGAAAAACTCAAGTAACAGTTGAGTATGATGAGAACAACAAACCAGTTCGTATTGATGCAATTGTTGTATCAACACAACATGGTCCAGAAGCTACTCAAGCTCAAATTGAAAATGATATTAAAGAACTTGTAATTAAACCAGTGGTACCAGCTGAGTTAATTGATGAAAACACAAAATTCTTTATCAACCCAACAGGTCGTTTCGTTATCGGTGGACCTCAAGGGGATGCTGGTTTAACAGGTCGTAAAATTATTGTTGATACTTACGGTGGATATGCTCGTCACGGTGGTGGCGCATTCTCTGGTAAAGATGCAACTAAAGTTGACCGTTCTGCTGCTTACGCTGCACGTTACGTTGCGAAAAACATCGTAGCTGCTGGCTTAGCTGATAAAGCTGAAGTTCAATTAGCATATGCAATTGGTGTAGCTAAACCAGTTTCAATCGCTATTGATACTTTTGGTACAGGTAAAGTTTCAGAAGAAAAATTAGTTGAAGTAATTCGCAACAACTTCGACCTACGTCCAGCTGGAATTATTAAAATGCTTGACCTACGTCGTCCAATTTACAAACAAACTGCTGCTTATGGTCACTTTGGCCGTACAGATATCGATCTTCCTTGGGAGCGTACTGATAAAGCAGAAGTTTTAAAAACTGATGCAGGTCTATAATAAATGATTAAGGCTGAATATGGCATATGCTATATTCAGTCTTTTTTGTTTAGTTAGATGCACACTGTTTTTTCTACATATAGGTATACTTAAAAATCATTTTTCATAGGTTTAAATGACTCAATTAAAGTTTGTAATGGAGGAACCTATGAAAGCGATTATATGTACAAAATATGGTCCACCAGAAGTTCTTCAAATAACAGAAGTTGAAAAACCAAAAATAAAAGATGATGAGGTATTAATTAAAATACACGCAACAACTGTAACCGCAGGAGATGTAAAACTTCGAAGCTCCGATTTTCCTTTTATGTATTGGCTACCTTCACGACTTATGTTTGGCCTCACTAAGCCGAAAAATCAAATACCAGGTTGTGAGCTTGCTGGAGAAATAGTCACAGTTGGCAAAAACGTAAGAAATTTTAAAACAGGTGATCAAGTTTTTGGATATAGTGGATTTACTTTTGGAGCTAATGCTGAATATATCTCTTTACATAAAGAAGGTGTTCTAGCTAAAAAACCAATAAATATGTCCTTTGAGCAAGCTGCAGCTGTACCTGTTGGGGCGCTTACTGCATTACACTTTCTAAGGAGAAGTATTATTCAAAATGGACAAAAAGTACTTATTTATGGTGCTTCAGGAAGTGTTGGAACATATGCAATTCAGTTAGCTAAATATTTTGGTACAGAAGTTACCGCATTATGTAGTACATCAAATTTAGAATTGGTAAGGGCTTTAGGCGCAAATGAAGTAATTGATTATACAAATAAAGATTTTGCTAAGAGTAAGAAAACTTATGACATTATTTTTGATACGGTAGGAAAGAGCTCCTTTTCAAATTGTAAAAGATTGCTTAACAAAGATGGCGTTTATTTATTAAGTGCTGTATGGAAGCTTTCAGTTTATTTTCAAGCAATATGGAGTAATTTGATTAGTGATAAAAAAGCTATTTTTGGTGTAGCAAATATGAACAATGAAGATTTAAATTATATAAAAGCACTTATTGAAGAGGATAAGTTAAAAACTGTTATTGATCGACAGTACCCGCTTGATCAAATTGTTGAAGCACATCGTTACGTAGAAAAAGGGCATAAGAAGGGGAATGTTGTTATTAACATTCGAGGAATTTCAGACTGTTGACAAACGCTCGCTTTCTTCGTTAAACGCCTGCTTGTTCCGTGCTCATTACCATTTTCGGTAACACTGCGCCTCGAAAGCCTACACAAAGAAATCCCTCAAAATGACCTTTTGAGGGATTTTTTTTATAGATTTTCATTTTGCTGTCTGATTTCTTCTCCAGCTAACATTATATTAGTCGTTTCAATTTTACGGTGCTCATCCACAGAATGCCCTGGATCGAGATTATTAAGGTCTGCTTGTATTTTCATTTGCTCTTCGTTTATGAGGGGTTTATTTTTTTTACTCAATTATATTACCTCCATATAAATAGTAGAAAGTCGATGAAATTCATCGTTGTTTTAGTCTTAACGAATTGACTAACTTCATTCAACTTTATGGAAGTAATTGATTTACTCGCTTAATTCATTAATTAATTTTTGAAAGGTGAGATAAGAAGGCTTAATAGTATAATCATCCTTCATAATTCCAAATTGATGAAATAGGTCGTCTTTTGAACTATCAGCATCCCTTAAACCAAAAAATTCATAATGAGTGATATTTAGTTCCTGACGCAATGAATAGACTGTTCGAATAATTTTCTCAAGTACGATTGATTGTTGCTCATATGACCTTTCAATTTGTATAAACGGATTTTTCCCGGTTGGCCATCCATTCTCTGTAATGTGAATTGGAAGAGTGGAAGGGAAACCATTACTATTCAATGTTTCTCGAAATTTGCGTAGTATGTTTTCTACTGAAACAGCAACTTCCTCAATTTTTAATGGTTCCTCAAATACATCCACATAAAAATTATGGCCTACATAATCAATTGAATGAATTAATTCGTCCCCACCAATTTTCATTAGATTTTCCCAAAAATGTGGAATCGTCTTTTCACCCTCAGGAACCGAGCCAAATCCAATTTTAATAGGTAAATTGCTTTTTTCAATTTCTTCTTTTACAGTTAGAACGCCTTGTACAAGCGCTTCTAATACATATGGTTTGGATCCATCCATAAACGATAAATTAGGCTCATTCGTTATTTGAATTGAATCAATGAAAATTCCATATTCTTTAATTACTTTACGAACAAAATTCAACCAATAATCCAATGACAGGCTTGGATCCATAAGGCAGCCAATTGTTAAATCACCTAATAAACCTGCTTTTTTATATCGATTTAGAGCGTTAAATACTTTTTCTTCTGTTTCTGGTCCCATATAGACAGCATACATTCTTGGTAAAAGCTGATTAGCATTACCCTTTAGCTCTTTAAGAGCAGATGATATTTTTTTATAATTATCATCGGGACCTGTAGCTAATCCTATAGGAGTACCAGCTAAGCTAAGTGGATAGATACCAAAAGTTAATCCAGTTGAATTCATCTACATCACCCCTTCATTTAAATAGTAAATAAATATTTACTTATTAAATTGGTTTTATTTATTTAAATATGATAATATCGAATTATATCTCGGGTAAATAATAAACTTTTATTTACCATATGTCAATTTATAAATTTTTTCCTAGAAAGGTTTGTAATAAAATGAATTCAAATCCAAATCAAATTGCAGAGAAGTTTATTCAACTACTTCCTCTAGTTTTTAATAAGTTTAACAAGCCGGGCTCAAAAAACTATTTAAAGAATAAGCAGTCCGAGTTAACGCATTTACAAAGTCATATACTAGAAGAATTGTTTCAAACAGCAGATGGAATCTCAATTACAGAGCTAGCTCAAAATATAAGCATTTCTAAACAGCAAATGACTCCATTAATTATGAAATTAGAAGAAAAAGAATATGTATCTAAAATTCAGGATCTGAATGATAAACGAAGTGTAAAAATTATACTTACTGAAAAAGGAAAAAAAGTTGTCACAAAACGATGGGAAGATTTTTATCATATTTTTTGTGAACGGATTGGACAACTTGATGAGGAGGACTTGCTTGATTTAGATTATTCAATGCACAAGATCATAAGAATACTTGGCAAATTAGAATAGAGAATATATCGAAGGGGAGTAATCTTGATGACTCCTCGGTTTGTTAAATTATGGAAACGCTTGAACAAAACTTACTAATCATTTATTATGTTTTAATATAACAACATACAAAACTTGTATAACCTCATTGATATGGTATGAGGGTCTCTACCAGGAACCGTAAAATCCTGATTACGAAAAAGAATGTAATTTTATTTACATCCTTCTTCGTAATCAGGATTTTTTTTATTTTCAAACAATTTTAAAGAGGATTAGGGAGGAAAAATAATGAAAACAGTCTATATAAATGCAACATTTTTTACAATGGATCAAGAAAATAAAATCTTTGAAAACGGTATGATGATCGTTCAAGATCAATTCATTACTTATGTCGGAAATCATTCTGAAGAGTTAGTTAAGGATGCGGATCAAGTAGTTAATCTTCAAGGGAAATGGGTAATGCCAGGACTTGTAAATACACATTCTCACATTCTTATGACGCTTTTACGTGGTATTGGTGATGACATGCTGTTAAAGCCTTGGTTAGAAACTAAAATATGGCCAATCGAAAGACAATATACAACTGAAATTGCTTCTGTAAGTGCACAGCTTGGAATTTTAGAAATGGTTAAGTCGGGAACTACAGCATTCTCAGATATGTTTAACCCTAATGGAATCGATCCAAATGTTGTCATGGAGACAATTGGTGAAACTGGCATTAGAGGAGCATTTTCATATTCAATATTTAGCTTTGGAACAGAAGAAGAGCAAAGATTGAATCTTAAAGGTGCTGAGCAATTTTCAAAAGACTACAAAAGATTTGCTGATGGCCGTCTAACAACGATGGTTGCACCACATAGTCCATATGCATGTACGCCAGAAGCTTTAATTGAAAGTGCACGTATTGCAAAAGAAAATGATTTAATGATGCACATTCATGTATCTGAAACAGATTATGAAATTCAAGATATTGAAACTCGTTATTCTAACCGACCTGTCGAACATCTTCGCCAATTAGGTGTATTTAATCAGCCGACAGTAATGGCTCACGGTGTAGTTCTAAATGATGAAGAAAGAGCGATTCTAAAAGAATATGATGTACGAGTTGCTCATAATCCAATTAGTAATTTAAAGTTAGGTTCTGGGGTTGCTGATGTGGTTAGTTTATTAGACGCTGGAGTAAAAGTAGGTATAGCTACGGATAGCACAGCATCTAATAACAATCTTGACATGTTTGAAGAAGTGAGAATAGCTGCACTGCTACAAAAAGGAATGTATAAAGATGCTACGAAATTCTCAGCACAAACTGCATTAACTTTGGCTACTCGAGGTGGCGCAGAAGCGATAGGAATGGGACATACTGGCTCACTTGAAGCTAATAAAAAGGCAGACTTTATTACAATTTATCCATATGATAAAGAGCATTTACAACCATTAAGTAATGCCTATTCACATTTACTATACGCTGCACGTGGTAGCGATGTATGTGATGTTTTCATTGATGGGAAAGCAATTGTAAAAGACCGTATTAGTTTAACAATTGATGAAGAAAAAGTAATCGCAGAAGTAAATCGATTACAGAGTAGATTTGCTTAAAAGCAAGATACAAAGAAGAGCAGGAAAAGATATTCCTGCTCTTTCTATTTTAAAAATATCGTTCATTAATGATTTTTAAATGATGTAACTCATGGCCTGCAATAATATAAGCAATAGCACGAGGTGTCGTTGGGTGATTTAGAACATTTCCCTCATTTTCTAACGTTTCATTAGATAAGTTTTCTAGCAAAGATAAAGTTGCTTGACGAACAGTTTGATATTCATAAATAATTTGCTCTAGCTTTAGTC
Organism: Gottfriedia sp. NPDC057948; assembly: GCF_042887255.1. Classification (NCBI taxonomy): domain Bacteria; kingdom Bacillati; phylum Bacillota; class Bacilli; order Caryophanales; family Bacillaceae; genus Gottfriedia; species Gottfriedia sp. NPDC057948. The sequence goes on along the minus strand of NZ_JBHVPN010000005.1, from coordinate 176,226 downwards.
GATTAAAATTTGCATTTTCATTATAGGCATTCTCATCAAAAGATGGTAAAGGATTGTAATCCCCTCTTGCAATTGCCAAAAGACGATAGCACATTATTCTTTCAGTATCTACTAAATGTCCAAGAACTTCCTTAATACTCCATTTTCCTTCCGCGTATCGATATTCAGATTTTACTTTCGAGAGAGCTTTAAAAAAATTCATTGATTCCTCTAATTGCTTCTTCAATATAGTCTGTAAGTCCCCTTCAGGAACTAGCTGAATATAACCTTTAAAGTGTGGATTATATTCGTTTGAATTTGGTCTGGACATCAATTAATCACTCCAAAGTTTTTATTTAAGATTCAAAGAGTAAGTAGTACAATAAAGAAATTATAACGAATGGCAAAATTTTGTAAATAGAAGTTTGAAAAATAAAAATATTATTAAAATATTAAGGATGATTAATATGAATATTCAGCTGGAGGAACGTTTTACGCAATTTGCAAAAAATGAATGTGAAAATTCTAGTAGAGATTCAATTCTATGTATTTTTCATACACATGTTGCAAATCAAATTCCAGTTGATGGAAAACAAAGTTTATTAAAAACTATAGAAGTTATTAGTGAAAATAGAGATGTGTTTCATCTATATAACAATATTTGGGATCGAATGCTACATCTTGACTATTATATTGATGGGGTAAAGCATGAAGAAGTTATTGGTGAAACAGAAGGTCATGGGAAATGGTTTGAATGGAGGATTTAGAAAAACATTAATAAATCGCAATGAAATGAGGGAGAAAATGGAGATAAAAGGGATCAATCATTTGTTGTTTTCGGTATCTAAGCTTGATTTAGCGATCGACTTCTATAGAGATGTATTTGATGCAACTCTTTTAGTGAAAGGTACAACAACAGCCTATTTTGATTTGAATGGAATGTGGCTGGCATTAAATGAAGAGAAAGCTATTCCTAGAAATGAAATTCATCATTCATATACCCATTTGGCTTTTACAATAGACGAAGACTCTTTTGAAAAAATGTATGATAAATTAGTTAAACTTAAGGTGAATATATTGAATGGTCGTGACAGAGATAAACGAGATAAAAATTCAATTTATTTTACTGATCCAGATGGACATAAATTCGAATTTCATACTGGTACCATGCGAGATCGGATTGAATATTATAAGCAAACAAAGCCACATATGGATTTTTATATTTAGTTATTGGATAGAAAGTTTAAATAAACTTTCTACGAAAAAATATCTTGAATTAAAGATATTTTTTGATACAATATAGTTAAGAGCTCGGTAAGGTGATTTAGAAACTATCGTATTAATCAGATGGATTAATACGATAGTTAGGTAGGTAATTCTTTAATAAGTATCTCGAATTAAAGATAAAAGTAAAAGGAGCGATAAACTATGTTCGAAAAAATCAATAGTAAACAATTAGGTCACGCTGATCACGGTTGGTTAAAAACCATTCATCATTTTTCATTTGCAAATTATTATGATCCAAGTAATATGAACTTTGGTGTATTAAGAGTATTAAATGATGATTTAATTAAAGCGCACAGAGGATTCGGTACTCATCCACATAGTGATATGGAAATCATAACATATGTCATTAATGGGAATTTAACTCACGCTGATAGTATGGGGAATAAACATGAAATTGGACGTGGTGATATTCAGTACATGAGTGCAGGAACGGGTGTGTATCACAGTGAACACAATATGGGCAGGGATTTATTAAGATTAATTCAATTATGGATTATTCCTGACAAGGCAGGTCATACTCCAAATTACGGAGACTTAATATCAGATTGGGAAGAGAGAGAAGGAAAATGGTATCATATGGTATCTCCTGTTGAAGGAAGTGCCCCAATTAAAATTCACCAAGATGCAAATATTTACTCGCTTACATTAAATGAAAATGAAGAAATTACTTTTGAAATGAAAAAGGATCGCCAAGCGTATTTAGTCTTATTAGAAGGAAATGCCATTGTGAATGGAGAACTAATGGAAGCTAGTGATGCTGCAAAAGTAATTGAAGAAGATATTAAAATAAAATCAAAAGATTTTTCACATTATTTAGTAGTAGAAATGAAAAAATAATAGATGAAATGATCTAATTATGGGAGGGGAAATAGGCAATGAAAACAAGTATTAAATGGGATGGCAAGTTAGCCTTTTCAGGAATTGCACCATCTGGCCATGAGATAAAAATGGATACTGCTGAGTCTTTAGGTGGAGACAATAGTGCACCTACACCAGTTGAACTATTAATTAATGCAGTCGCAGGATGTACAGCGATTGATATCGTATTAATCCTAGAAAAAATGAGATTAAAGTTAACTTCATTCGAAATTGAAGTAAATGGTGAGCGAGCTGAGGAGCATCCTAAGCGTTTTACTGACATTCACTTGCATTATATATTAGGTGGAGAATTAGATACAGAAAAAGTTCGAAAAGCGATCAAATTATCAAAGGATAAATATTGCTCAGTAGCTCATTCTTTAAACGCTAACATTACAGCAAGTTTCACTTTAAATGGAACGAAGGATGATGAAGTACTATAATAAAATGTAGCTGTCCCTAAAGTAATTTGGGGCAGTTTTTTTATTGTAATTAAAAAACCAGCAGTTTGCTGGTTTTTGTTTGTAGACAAAGTACATTAAATATGATTTTCAGACTTACTCTTCATTATCTAATTGTTTTTTTACATAAGTAGGAAGCATAAAGCACCCAACATGTAAATCTGTATTATAATATTTTGTTTCGATCCCTAGTTTATTCCATTCATCAGCTTTAATGTCTTTAATTGGATCGTATTTTTTTGAAGCAAATCCGAATAACCAATGTCCTGATGGATAAGTTGGCATATGGAATTGATAGACTTTTGAAATCGGAAATGTTTCTTTAATTTTGGAATGTGCACGTTTCATTTCGTGCGCGTAACTAGCGTAATATGGACTTTCATGCTGGTTAATTAGTATACCTTCTTCACTTAATACCCGACTGCAATTGTTATAGAAAGCAACTGTAAAAAGCCCCTCACCAGGTCCAATAGGATCAGTTGAATCTACCAAAATCAGATCGTAATAACCTTCATCAGCTTCTTGTACGAACTTTAGGCCATCTTCGAAATATAAGGTTAATCTTTTATCTTGATCTAATTTTGAAGCAGTTAAAGGTAAGTATTGTTGGCATAGCCTTACTACTCGCTCATCAATTTCTACCATATCAACAACTTCCACACCTGGGTATCGAAGTACTTCACGAGCGGTACCACCGTCGCCACCACCGATAATTAGTACTTTTTTAATGTTTGGATTCACGGCCATTGATACATGCGTAATCATATCATGGTAGATAAATTCATCCTTTTCAGTCACCATCATATAACCATCTAGAGTAAAGAATGTTCCAAATGTTTCACTTCTAAAGAAATCGATTTGTTGAAATTCACTTTTTTCAGAATGAATATGTTCTTGAACCTTTATGGAGAACTTCGTATCCTCTTGGTGATTCTCTGTATACCATAAATCCATTAAATTTTCCTCCAAACTTCGATCGACGACCTTTATTATATAAGGATCATCATCATCGTTGATTGTGATCGTTCCTTCTGATTTTAAATAAAGATAATGCTGAATCAATTCGGTTGAAATTAGTTCACCAGGTATACAAAGAGGGATACCTGGAGGGTAAATCATGATTGATTCACCACTAATTAATCCACTAGCATCATGAATTGAAATAATACGTTTAGGATGATAGTAGGCTTCTCTAGGAGTCATGACCATTTTAGGATTTTTTAATGCAACGCTTATATCTGTTTCAAGTTTCGGAAGTTTACCGTAATATCGGTCACTAATATCTCTTAATGCATCAATTAAGGTTCGAATGGTGTCTTCATTATCACCTAGCGAGATAATTGCTAAAATGACATTAGGTTCGGCAAGTTCGATTTGAATTTTATATTCTTCTGCAAGCATGTCATATACTTTAAAACCAGACATTCCTAAATCTGAAACTTTCACAACGAGTTTTAACTCATCGTAATCGAATACCCCAACTCCATTTCGATATGAATCTTGTGTAATACATTTTAATCCTTTTATGGAGTTAATTTCTTCTTTAGCTTTTCTTGTTAAATTGAGTAATTTTTTAAAACGCTCTTGACCTTCTAAAACTAATTTCTTTCTTGCAACATCGATTGAACACATAAGTAAATAGGAAGCAGATGTTGTTTGAAATAAATTTATTGTAGATCGAACCCTATTTTTTGTAATGATCCCATCATTATGTAGTAGAACTGATGCTTGTGTTAAAGCACCACCAGTTTTATGCAAACTAAGGGTAACAAGGTCAGCACCAAGAAGGGCAGCATTAGTTGGTAAATCAGGGTGAAACGAAAAGTGAGCACCATGTGCTTGGTCTACTAAAACAGGAATCCCTCTGGAATGACCGATGTCGATAATTTGTTTTAAATCTGAAGTTGCTCCAAAATAGGTAGGATTTATAATCAGGATGGCTTTAACATCAGAATTTAAATCTAGAGCATGAAGAACAGATTTTACTGAAACGCCATTTACAATTCCATACTCATAATCGATTTCTGGTTCAATAAATACTGGTTTAGCACCTGCTAAGATTAATGCATTTATTGCGGATTTGTGTACATTCCTTGGTAGGAGAATTTTATCTCCATGTTCAAGGGCGCTCATAATCATATATTGAACTCCAGAAGTCGAACCATTTACTAACATATAAGCGTTATCTGAATGAAAGGCATCTGCTAATAAAGTTTCGGCTTCTTGGATTACACCTGTTGGATGCGATAAGTTATCAACACGCTTTGAAGAATTGACATCCATTTTAAGAGCCATATCACTCCAAAGCTCTCTTAATTCCTCCAGTGAATTACCTCTTTTATGCCCGGGTACATCAAAGCTTGTTATATCTTCCTTAGCATAACGGACTAATTCAGTTAAAAGCGGTGTTTTACTGTGATCCATCATCCATCAATATCCTCCACATCAGGACCATTCCATAAATTTTTACCGTAAAAAATTTCATCCATCTCATACTTCACTTTTTCTTCTATTTGTGAAATTTCATCCTCATCTAATTTTTCTTTTGTGTAGCCAAAAAGATAATTATCTAAATTAAATTGTTTCAACTTACATTTCGTATGAAAAATATTTTCTTGGAACACATTCACATCAATCATTTGATACATTTCCTTTATTTTTTGAGGAATGTAATTTTGGATTGAGTTTATATCATGATCAATAAATAATTTATAACCGCTAACATCACGAGTAAATCCTCGAACACGATAATCAATTGTCATAATATCGGCATCAAATTGGTGTATTAAATAGTTTAAAGCTTTTAAAGGAGAAATTTCTCCACAAGTAGATACATCAATATCTGCTCTGAACGTACTAATTCCATCATCCGGATGATATTCTGGGTAGGTATGAACAGTAATATGACTTTTATCTAAAGCTGCTACTACTAACTCTGGTAATGGGCCAGGTGATTCGGAAAAATTTTCAGATGAAGGATTATCAACCGGACCTTCTGAGACGAGAATCGTAACACTTGCTCCTTGAGGATCATAATCTTGTTTTGCAACATTTAAAATGTGGGCTCCGATTATATGCGTAACTTCAGTTAAAATTTTTGTTAAACGGTCAGCGTTATATTGTTCATCGATGTACTGAATATATGCTTCACGTTCTTCTTTCGTTTTGGTAAAGCAAATATCATACATATTGAAACTTAAAGATTTCGTTAAATTATTGAATCCATAAAGTTGAAAATTATTTGACGATGAAATATTCATCTATTGTCCTCCTAATTTTACAAAGTAAAAAAGTACGTACGAAAAGTAAAAGCGACTGTATAATAGTCGCTAGTGTAACTACTCAATATATATTGTTTGTTTTTGAATTATTCATTATTCACATAAGTTGATGATTGAGGAGTTACTGATCAATCATGTTTTTTTATTGTTTTATTTAAAATATTCAGAAAATAAAAAGCCTAAAAATTACTAAGCCTTCTTAGATATGAGGGTTGGTGGTTGTGGTGTGAAAATTAGTTCAAATTCCAGTACTAATTTATTAAAGATACTATTCCAATCCTGTGTTAATGCATAATCTCTTGCTTTTTTTGACATATGCTTTAACATCTCGTTTCCATGTAAGCAATCCTCAATTGCTTGGCAAAATGAAGAGGTATTTTGTGGCTCACAAAGGACGCCAGTTGAATAATCTCTAATTATATTTTGAACTCCGCCTGCATTTGCACCAATCACTGGTGTTCCACACGCCATTGCTTCGAGTACTACATTTCCAAATGTTTCAGTATCAGAAGGAAAGACCATTAAATCTGACACTCCGTATATCTCAACTAAGTCCTTTTTTTGAAGGTAGCCTGTATAAATAATTTGATCCGTACCAGTTTTCTTAATCATTTCTTCTTTTTTTGGACCATCTCCAACGATTATCCAAGTTAAATTTTTGTTAAAACGCTGTTTAGTGTAGTTTATTATTTTCGATAAGGTTTCTAAATCCTTTTCAGGTGCAATTCTTCCGACAAAACAAACCGTATATTTAGAAGTAATATTATATTTTTGTTTTATTTCATTATGATTCAAAGTTGGACGAAAGATTGAACAGTCAACGCCATGGGTCCAAATAGAGAGATTGTTAAAACCTTTTGTCTCTAAATGATTGAATGTATCCTTCGAAGGAACAAATATTTTTTGAGTAGGTCTATGAAACCAATCTAAATACTTCCATAAAATATTTTCTAAGAATGTTAAGTTATAGTACTGAAGATAATGATCAAAATTTGTATGGTATGAAGCAACTAAAGGAATTTTCATTTTTTTAGCAATATGGAGCCCACTTAATCCAATCGTAAATGGCGTTGCGATATGAATAATATCCGGATTAAATTCTTTAAGCGTCTTTTTCATTTTAGAAAGGTTTGGAAATGAAATTTTACATTCAGGATAAATTTTAAATGGTACAGATTTTAATCTTGTTACATCTTGCGTTGATGATAAACCGTAGTCCTCAGGAGCAAACACATGGTATGAATGGCCATAATCTTTTAAGTAATTTGTAAATCGATTTAAAGTTTTGGCAACACCATTCACTTGAGGAATATAGGTGTCTGTAAAAATAGCGACTCTCATAACTTCTCCTCCTCACAAATGATAGATAAAAAACTGTGAAATAAATGTAGTAAATATACCAAGTAATATTCCGAAAAACACATCTGATGGATAATGTAAGCCAAGATAAATTCGAGAGAAAGAGACGCACAAAACTAAAGGAAGTAAAATAAATGACGTAAATGGTATATAAATCATTATAGGAAGTGCAACAGAAATAATTGCCGTTGTATGACCAGAAGGGAAGGAATGATCTTTTAAAGGATTTTTTAGCACAAACGTACCTTCTAGTTTAAGATAAGGTCTTTTACGTGGATAAAAACGTTTAAGAAAATGAACAGGAATATGGCTAAGAGAAAGGGTACAACAACATAAGATTGATGCTTGATGCAATTCACCTTTGGAATAAAGTAATAATAATAATGCTGATGAAATTGTAAAAGTAGCTCCGCCAAGATGTGTAATATTACGAAAGAAAAAATTCAAGTAACGCTTCTGGAACAATGAATTAACGCGATAAAACAGTTGACATTCATATGTGTGTATCTTTTGAAGAATAGCGCTCATTTTTCATCCTCCATTATGCTGATCTTTTTAACTTCATTATAAAAAGGGTTTATGGATTTAAATAGAAGCTTTTGTAAATGAATAATTTAGATATGTAAATTTTTATTAAACAAAATTGGAGCGGGGATGAATAAGGTATGCTGGGATCGTCAAATCTGTCTGAGAGTGCAAATAAAATCGGGATAATAGAAATAAACGTGAAAGTGCAAATAAAAAGGCTAAAACAGCAAATAAATCCTTGAAGGTGCAAATAAAAAAGTTGAACTACAAATAAAACTATCAAACCTACCATTAAAAAAGTCAAAACAGCTAATAAAACCCGTAAAAACTGCAAATAGGACCACAAATCATAAATAACCTGGGCCAATACAAAAGTAATTACATGACATTCTCATAAAATAGATTTAGAATAGACCGAAATTACTAAATTTATCAATAAAACAAAAAGAGAAGGCTTCAATCCAGTCCTTCTCTTTTGCACTTTTATGTAAATAAATCCTCAAATTATTTTACTTGATTTTCTTCTTCTACCTTTTTATAGAATTGTCCTTTTTCAATATATTCTCTACGAATTCGATCCATATCAATGATGTCTTCCTCTGTTAATTCACGTACTACTTTAGCAGGTCTACCAAATGCTAATGTGTTAGGAGGTATTACTTTTCCTCCTGGAACTAAGCTACCTGCACCAATCATTGCTCCTTCACCGATTTCGGCACCGTCTAAAACGATTGAACCCATCCCAACTAATGCATTCTTTTTAACTATACAACTATGTAAAATAACACTATGTCCAATTGTTACGCCATCTTCTAAAATTAGAGGGCATTTTGGACTTTGGTGAAGAACAGATAAATCTTGAACATTAACATCATTTCCAATGATTGTATCATTAACGTCGCCACGGATTACTGCACCAAAAAATACACTACTATTTGCTCCAATTGTGACAGAACCGGTAACAGTTGCAGTTGAAGCGATAAAAGCTGATGGTTCGATTTTGGGTTGCTTCCCTTTGTATGGTAATATCATACTATACCGTTGCCAAGCATATAAAAAAAATACGATGATTGTTTAGTTGAAATTGTCTAAACACTCAAGGCAACATAGTTCACCTCCATAATATTTACTTCAATATGAGTATAACTTATTTTACCAATATGTAATTAATGAAAAATAGGGAGGAGTGAAAAAATGTCACTACCTAAAAATCCGATCCAATTAATGCCGAAAGTTTATAAAGCTGTTTTTCCTTTAGTGCATCAGGAATTGAACTATTGGAGAAATTTTGCAACGACAATCCCAGATCCAGAACTTAGAAAACAAGCATTAATGAGTATTGATACAAAAACATTCCATTGTGAAGGTGGTGCAATTTTAGCATTACTTTCTGAAAAGAATTTAAAACCAGTAATAGAATTTATCGTTGCATATCAAACAATTAGTGATTACTTAGATAATTTATGCGATCGTAGTACCTCGCTAGATCCAGTTGATTTTGAAGCACTACATGAGTCAATGATTGATGCAGTAAAATGCCAAAAATCCGATCAAATGTATTATCGCTTCAGAGAAGAACAAGACGATGGTGGATATTTACGTGCACTAGTTTCAAAGTGTCATAGTAGTTTAAATCAATCGAAGCATTATGAGGGAATTAAAGATTACCTAGTTCAACTTGCTGATTATTATTGTAAATTACAAATACATAAGCATGTAAAAAAAGAAGAGCGAGTGCCTAGATTAACAAATTGGTTTGAAAAATATCAACCAGAACTTTCTGACTTAGAATGGTATGAATTCTCTGCGTGCGCAGGTTCAACACTTGGGATTTTTTGTTTAGTTTCTTATTCATTTAACGAAATGATTTCTGAAAAATTATTTGAACAAGTCTATAAGAGTTATTTCCCTTATGTACAAGGACTTCATATACTACTAGATTATGTAATTGATCAAAAGGAAGATGAAGAAGGCGGAGATTTAAACTTCTGCAGTTATTACCCGTCTAAAGATGTCATGTTAAATAGGATTGAGTATTTTTCAACTAAAAGTGATCAAGCCTTAAAAGATTTAAAAGACTATCGTTTTCATCGAATGATATGCCAGGGATTACTAGGCATTTATTTGGCTGATAAAAAAATGGCAGGACCAAATGAGATGAAAAGAATTAGAAGAGGGATTGTTAAGAACGGTGGCTTAACATCATTCTTTTTCTATGGCAATGCAAAGTTATATTTTAAATTAAAAGAGTTAAAGGCGAGTAATAGAAGGGTCAGGGAGTCAGTTTAAAAAAGAATAGACAGGTAAACACGAAAAAGGATAGTAAATAAAACTATCCTTTTTCGTGTTTACACATTTACATTAAAAACTTCACTTTTTTCTGTGAAAAATAACTTCATAAGTGGTGGAGTTACAATAGTTGTGATTAGTACCACAATAACAAGGATCGCAAACATTTCCTTACTTAAAAGATTATTTGCTAAACCTGTTGATGCCATAATCAAAGCAACTTCCCCACGAGATATCATTGCTGAACCAATTCCGAGTGAATTTTTAGTTGGAAATCCAGCCAGTTTTGCTCCTAATGCTCCACCAATTAGCTTCGTTAAAATGGCGATAATACTTATGATAATAATAGTCGGAATCGAATGACTTAACCCAGTGAATTGAACTGATACTCCTATTAAAGTGAAAAACACAGGTACAAAAACAGAGTAAGCAATCGTTTCGACCTTTTCAAAAACCTCTTGTTTAAACTTAGTAACGGATATCGAAATTCCTGCGATATAAGCGCCGATTATTGCAGCAATACCTGTTTGGTCTGCAAAGGCTGAGAATAAGAAGCAAACGATTAAAGCAGCAGAGATTAATGTTTCTGAAACGTTTAACTTTATAAACTTTTTTAGGAACCAAGGTACAATCTTCCAACCGATTAATATGGCAAATGTAAAAAATATAAACTTTTTAAATAATAGAATTGGTAAACTAACGGCGCTACCACTGAAACTCATAACAAATGCTAATGCTATGATGACAACAATATCATCAATTACGGCAGCTCCTAAAATAGTTGCTCCATCTTTTGTTTTAAGTTTACCCATTTCTTTTAATGTAGCTACCGAAATACTTACACTAGTTGCAGAAAGAATCAGCCCTAAAAAAATGGCCTCAAATTGACTTAAGTTTATGGAAATACCATAAAGATAACCTGAGAATAATGGGAATAGTATTCCGAGTAACCCTACATAAGAAGAAGCTTTCCCAGTTCGTTTAAATTCATTAAGATCAGTTTCTAAACCTGCAATAAACATAAGTAAAATGACACCAATTTCGCTCATTTCATGTAATGTTTCTGTTTCAGTAATGATTCCAAGAACAGCTGGCCCTAGTATAATTCCTATTAATAGCTTTCCTAAAACTGCAGGCTGACCAAGCTTTGTACTTAAATCCCCAAAAACTTTAGAGGCAATCAATATAATTGCAAGTTGCACATAAAGCATAAATTCATCTCCCGTCTGAACGCATAAAAAAAGAACCTGCCACGATAGGGGAAGTAAATTACATACTTATCCCAATCGTGACAGGCTCCTCCGAACAATGCATTAAATTTAATCTAAGTATAAACTAAAATTGAATTAAAAACCAGCTTAAGTATTAGATTTGGACTATTTAAATAGAAACTTAGTTTAATAGAATTAAAAAAATAAGCGAAATAAAATAAGCAAAATGAAAGAGTATAAACGAAATGGCACTTTTAATTTTTCGAAAAAACAACATATATTTTAGGACGAAAGAGTGTACATAAATTAAAATCATACTCCCAAAGAATCCATAAAAATATCCATAAATTACCCAAAGGGTCATCTGATTGACTTGTGAAGATTCTGTATGAAATCCTCGATATAATGAAACAAGGTAAAAAACTGACCAGTAATTGATGAATGCAATTAGTCCAATTAATAATATTATCCAATTCGAATTCCGTAAAATGAACTGAAAAACATTACGAAGTATTCTATTCAAATTGTTTAGGTTTGCAGTCAACTCTTCACGCCCCTAGAGTTGGTTTATCTCATTCAACTACGAATTGGTTTGTATGAACAAATCAATTAAATTGGTATATCTTTACATAATATTCAATTGATTCCATGAATACGCCGTAATTAGATATTATTAATAATTTTTTGTAAATTTTTATAGGTAGATAAAGTTACTAGATATATAAATTTTATGTTTTATCAAAGGGGATATGTTCTTAATAAAAAACTTGATCGTCTGTTTACTAAACTTCATTACAAAACAAGTAATTTAAACAAAAAAAGAGGCCCCATAAGTACAATGACTTAAGGGGCGCTCTGTTTAATTTAAATTAATTTTTAGTTGGTTCAATTTGAGTAAATATATCTCGGTGAACTCTTTTCATTTCTTCAAAAAATTGCTCACGTTTAATATTATTATTATCTAATATTTCTTTAAATGAGTTTGTTTTACCTTTCTGAGCGATGATATTTTCCAAAGGTTTATTTGAAAGCTTTGATACAACTGCGATAAATATTAATTTCTTCATTTCCATTTTATGTTGCTCTACAGCTTTATTTATATTAGCTTCAGGTTGGTTTAAGTAATTAGAAATATACTTAACAACTTCTTTTTTGTGGTTTTCTAACATTTTATTTGCTTTGTGGTGATGATGTCTATGGTGTTCACCATCATCTGTTGTTACATCGTGATCATGATGTGGATGGACATAATAATTTGCTGCCGCGATGTTTTCGGCATTTACTGTAATTGTACTTAGCGTAAAAAGACTAACTACTGCACCTGCAAAAATAGCTTTTTTCATTTTGATTACCTCTTTTCTTATTTTGATTTTTTTATCTTTACCAATTTACAAAGAAAAATTTACCATTAATGAATTTTTAATGAATTTTTATGGTATTTATAATGATTTTGAGGAAATCAAACAATATGAGAAATTGGGGTCAAAATAAAAAAACTGTCTAAATTAGACAGTTTTTCTTAAGCTCTTTTTTCAATAGCTAATATAAAAGGAGGATTATTTGCTTGATTAATAAATCGATAAGTTAATACATGTGCCAAGTCTTGAGGGATGTTTTGAGCAAAGTTCATTAATTCATCTTTTTCAATTTCTCCGCCCTCATGACCATGATAAATTACAACTACGATAATTCCTTCTGGTGCCATCATTTCAAGTATTTGTCCTATTGCTGAAATGGTAGACTCGGGTACAGTTACAACTGATTTATCACTACCAGGTAAATAACCAAGATTAAAAATTGCACCTTTTAATTTCTCTTGTGATGAAGCTGGGATTAGTTTTTTTACTTCTGCATGACTTCTTTGGAATAGTGTAACTTGTTTGCTTAAATTTTCATTATCTATTCTTTCAGTCGTCTTTTGAATAGCTAGTTCTTGGATATCAAATCCGTATACATGTCCAGTTTCACCAACCAATTTTGCTAAAAATACTGTATCATGACCATTACCTATTGTGGCATCAATGGTATGATCACCTTCATTCACAGTTGATTGGAGAAGCTTTCTAGCGTACGGTAAAATGCGATCTAGAATCATGTTAATTGTACTCGATTATTTGCGTATTTACCTTGCCAACTATTTCTACGTTCAAACTCGCGATCAATTGCATTCAGTACTTCCCATTTTTTTAAGCTCCACATTGGTCCGATTAATAAGTCAGGTGGACCGTCTCCAGTAATACGATGTACGATTACATCACTTGGAATGATTTCAAGCTGATCAACGACTAAGTTAATATAAGCGTCAAAATCCATGAATTCAACTAGTCCTTTTTCATATTGCTTCATCATTGCAGTACCTTTTAGTAGGTGAAGTAAGTGAATTTTAATACCTTGGATATCAAGTTTAGCAACCTCCATCGCTGTTTCCATCATCATTTCTGGAGTTTCAAGAGGTAACCCATTAATAATATGTGAACAAATACGGATGTTGTGCTTTCTTAATTTTTCTACGCCTTCTACGTAAGTTTTATAATCGTGTGCACGATTAATAATATTTGCCGTTTTTTCGTGAACAGTTTGTAATCCTAATTCAACCCATAAATAAGTTCGTTTATTTAAATCTGCAAGATATTCAACAACATCATCTGGTAAACAATCTGGTCTTGTTGCGATTGATAAACCTACAACGCCTTCTTGCTCTAATATTGGTTCGAACTTTTGTTTTAATACTTCTACTGGTGCGTGAGTATTTGTGTAAGCTTGGAAATAGCCTAAGTATTTTCCATTTTGCCATTTCTCATGCATTTTATCTTTTATTTTATGAAATTGAGTTACAACATCTTCAGCTCGATCACCTGCAAAGTCGCCCGAACCAGATGCGCTACAAAAAGTACAACCTCCAAACGCAACTGTACCATCTCTATTTGGACAATCAAATCCAGCGTCAATTGAAACTTTAAAAACTTTTTCGCCAAATTGTTGTCGTAAATGATAATTCCATGAGTGATATCTTTTATGATCTATTGTATATGGAAAAGGATTGTTTTTTGTCATTCCTCATCCCTCCCTTAATTTAAGTCAATATTATCGATTTTATCATGCTCTAAAAAGAAAACCAAATGGAAAAACCTTTCTTATTTGTAAAGAAATAATTGTACTCTGATTGTAAGGTTCGGAAATACTATCCTTGAGGTAACCTACATAGCGGATACTTCATTAAAGTCTCAAAGGAGGTATTTTCTTGGGAATAACAGATCGCAATTTCGGACAAGACCAAGTACAACAAGCGAAACAAGCCTATGATTATGCAGTGCAACAATTAGAAATTGGCATGCGACAAGAGCATTTTAACGGAATCGAGTATTCTGAAGCACAGGCAGGGCTTGAGCAAGCAATTATGCAGTTAGAAAAAGTTGAAAACCTTGCAAATTTAGAAAATAGAGATGAATTTAATCGTTTACGTAGACAATTAACACAGCTACAACATCAAATGATTATTACTCCGCACTAAAGGAGACTAGAATATGCAAGAATATGTTCAAGAATATGCAATCCTTAGGAGGAAACCAAAAATGGTTAAAAAGAAATCAAAAAGTAGTAATCCCGAACAAACAACAAAGAATAAAACGATAACAGAATTCTCAGGTGAACTTTCAGCAGTAGATCAAGTCAAAATGAATAACGCTAAAAAAGGTCAACCACAGAGATCAAAGCAGGGGTAAGGTAGAAAAGGGAATAGGGTGTAAAGGAAAAGGAAGGTTTGCCTTCCTTTTTTCTTTTTATTTTGGTAATTTTAGGGATTATATGGTGCTTCTCTAATACCTTCTAGGTTTTTTGTCCTTCTTATCTATCTCCACTTAATGCGTGCCTCTTGAAACTAGGAAGATTCTCCTCTACAATTAATGAGTTAACGAGATAAAAATAGATAAAAAGGGACAGCTTTGAGGGGAGTAAGGGATGCCAAAAAAACTATGGTTTTTGTTAATCGGTATGATTTTAAATGTAACAGGTAATTCTTTTTTATGGCCATTCAATACAGTATACATCCATATTCATTTAGGAAAGTCCTTGTCTGTTGCGGGGCTTATTTTAATGTTTAATTCAATGGCCGGTGTATTTGGAAATATGCTGGGGGGCTTGCTTTTTGATAAATTTGGGGGATATAGGTCAATCCTTACTGGTATTAGTATTACGTTTTTGTCGATATTAGGTTTGGTTATTAATCATTCTTGGACATATTACAGTTGTTTCTTCGTAATATTAGGGTTTGGTGTTGGTATTGTATTTCCATCAATGTATGCGATGGTTGGAGCGGCATGGCCAGAGGGTGGTCGTAAAGCTTTTAACGCAATTTATGTAGCTCAAAATCTTGGTGTTGCGATTGGTACGTCTTTAGGTGGAGTTGTTGCGGCCGCTAATATTAATTATATTTTCTCCGCTAATTTGCTATTATATATTATTTTCTTCTTAGTAGCTTTATTTGGATTTAAAGATATTGGTGAACCTAAGCAATTAAAAGAAACCCATGTAGAAAAAGAAGAGAAACAAAAATTCTCATTTACTCCTTCAATGAAGGCTCTGATGATTGTTTGTATTGCGTATGTTTTATGTTGGTTAGTTTATGTTCAATGGCAAACTACGATTGCTTCAGAAATGCAAAATCTACACATTGGATTAAAAAAATATAGTCTGTTATGGACTGTAAATGGTGCACTTATTGTCTTAGCTCAACCTATCGTATCAAATGCGATACGTAAATTTGAGTTAAGTATGAGAAAGCAAATGTTGTTTGGAATTGGATTCTTTATCGCTTCGACTATTCTCGTGAGCACTGCTGATCATTTCTCAATGTTTATGACGGGTATGGTCATTTTAACAATTGGAGAAATGTTCGTCTGGCCTGCAGTACCAACTATTGCAAATATGCTTGCTCCAAAAGATCGTATAGGAATGTATCAAGGGATTGTAAATAGTGCAGCAACGGTTGGAAGAATGCTTGGACCAGTTATTGGAGGAGCACTTGTTGATACTTTTAATATGAGAGTATTATTTATCATATTAGTTGTCTTTTTAGTAATAAGCATGGCCTTTTCTGTACTTTATGAAAGATTAGCAAAAAGAGTAGTAAAAGCTGATAATCAAACTTTTGCTTCTTAAAAATAGGCAATGTATAATTGACCTTTTTCTTTGGTTATAATAAAATGGTATAAATTAAATCTAAATGATCGGCAATGATTGGGAATAGTAGTGAATATGAAGAGGTTTAGAGAGTTGACGGTTGGTGAAAGTCAATCCATTCTATTCATGAACTCGCCCATAAGCCACATTTGTGAACGGTTTTTTACCAAGTAATAAATGTCGTGTTCCACGTTACGGAAACAAGTGAATGTATTTTTACATTAATTTGGGTGGTACCGCGGGAAATCCTCTCGTCCCTTTTGGGATGGGAGGATTTTTTTATTTGTAGACCGCTAGGACCACAGCCGAGCCATTTATACATGAAAAAAGGAGGCAATAATATGAGTTTTAATCATGGTTCTATTGAACAGAAATGGCAGAAGTATTGGTTAGAAAATAAAACGTTTAAAACAACTGACGATACAAGCAAGCCGAAATTTTATGCACTTGATATGTTCCCTTATCCATCTGGGGCGGGATTACATGTAGGTCATCCAGAAGGGTACACAGCAACTGATATCCTTTCAAGAATGAAAAGAATGCAAGGCTATAATGTACTTCATCCAATGGGTTGGGATGCATTTGGTCTACCTGCAGAACAATATGCATTAGATACAGGTAATGATCCAGCTGAGTTTACTGAAAAGAATATAAATACTTTCCGTAATCAAATTCAGGCATTAGGATTTTCATATGATTGGGATCGTGAAATTAATACAACTGATCCTGATTATTACAAATGGACTCAATGGATTTTCCTAAGAATGGTTGAAAAAGGATTAGCTTATGTAGATGAGATCCCAGTTAACTGGTGCCCAGCTCTTGGTACAGTTTTAGCTAATGAAGAAGTAATCAATGGAAAAAGTGAGCGCGGAGGACATCCAGTTGAGCGTCGCCCAATGAAGCAATGGATCTTAAAAATCACAGCTTATGCTGATCGATTATTAGAAGATCTAGAAGAATTAGATTGGCCAGAAAGCTTAAAAGAAATGCAACGTAACTGGATTGGCCGTTCTGAAGGTGCTGAAGTTTACTTTAATGTTGATGGATTCGATGAAAAAGTAACAGTATTTACAACTCGTCCTGATACATTATTCGGTGCAACTTATGTAGTATTAGCTCCAGAACATGATTTAGTTAATCAAATTACAACAGCTGATCAAAAAGATGCTGTCGAAGCATACATCGATTCAGTTAAATCGAAAAGTGATCTAGAGAGAACTGATTTAGCGAAGGATAAATCAGGTGTTTTCACAGGAGCATATGCAATTAATCCTGTAAATAACGAAAAGCTTCCAATTTGGATTGCTGATTATGTACTTGCAAGCTATGGAACTGGTGCAGTTATGGCAGTACCAGGACATGATGAGCGCGATCACGAATTTGCAGTTAAATTTAAATTACCAATCGTTGAAGTTGTTGAAGGTGGAGACGTTCAAAAAGAAGCTTACGCTGGAGATGGCAAACATGTTAACTCTGATTTCTTAAACGGTTTAAATAAACAAGAAGCTCTTGAAAAAATAATTGATTGGTTAGATTCTTCAAAAGCAGGTGAGAAAAAAGTTACGTATCGTCTACGTGATTGGTTATTCTCTCGTCAAAGATATTGGGGAGAGCCAATTCCAGTAATTTTCTGGGAAGATGGTACGATGACAGTTGTTCCTGATGAGGAATTACCATTAATTCTTCCGAAAACAGAAGATATTCGCCCAAGTGGTACTGGAGAGTCACCATTAGCGAATATTTCTGATTGGGTTAATGTAGTTGATCCAGTAACAGGTAAAAAAGGAAGACGTGAAACAAATACAATGCCACAATGGGGCGGAAGCTGCTGGTATTACTTACGTTATATTGATCCAAATAATAACGAAGCAATCGCAGATACTGAATTACTAAAGCATTGGTTACCAGTTGATGTATATATTGGAGGAGCAGAGCATGCAGTTCTTCACTTACTATACGCTCGTTTCTGGCATAAATTCCTTTATGATTTAGGTGTAGTTCCTACAAAAGAGCCATTCCAAAAGTTATTCAACCAAGGAATGATCTTAGGGGAAAATAATGAAAAAATGTCTAAGTCTAAAGGAAACGTTGTAAATCCTGATGATATCGTTGCTAGCCATGGTGCTGATACGTTACGTTTATATGAAATGTTCATGGGTCCATTAGATGCATCAATCGCTTGGTCAGAAAATGGATTAGATGGTTCTCGTCGCTTCTTAGACCGAGTATGGCGTTTATTTGTTACTGATAATGAAGAGCTTTCAGATAAAATTGTAGAAGGTGTTACTTCTAGCAGTCTTGAAAAAACATATCACCAAACAGTAAAGAAAGTAACAGAGGACTTTGAAGGTTTACGCTTTAACACTGCAATTTCACAAATGATGGTGTTTATAAACGAAGCATATAAAGCTGATCAATTACCAAAAGAAATGGTTGAAGGTTTTGTAAAATTAATAGCACCAGTTGCTCCTCATATCGGTGAAGAACTTTGGAGTAAGCTAGGTCATAGTGATTCAATTGCATATGCTACATGGCCAGCATACGATGAAGCTAAGCTTGTAGAAGACGAAATTGAAATCGTAGTACAAATTAATGGTAAAGTAAAAGCAAAATTACTTGTTGCAAAAGATGCTTCTCGTGAGCAAATGGAGCAAATTGCATTATCAGATGATGCAGTTAAGGAACAAGTTGAGGGTAAAACTGTTCGAAAAATCATTGCTGTACCAGGTAAATTAGTAAATATCGTTGCTAACTAAATAGTTAATTTGAAAAAACCTCTTTTGAGGTTTTTTCTTTGTTATTTCTTATTTTTGCTTTTCTACTAACTCATCCTCCCCCTTTAAGGTGGATAGAATTAAACTTACTTTTTGCATAGAAAATAATTAGTTGTTAAGATGTTGCTATAAAGAAAGGATGAGCAATGATGAATACGATTTCTGCAAATGAAGTTAAAGAGCGTTTAGATTCAGGAGAAACGCTATTTTTAGTAGATGTGCGAGAGGACTATGAGGTTGAGTATGGGAAAATTCCTGAAGCAGTGCATATTCCAATGGGACAAATTCCGAGCAAATTAGATGTTTTTAATAAAGAATTTGAATACATTTTTATTTGTAAGGCAGGCGTTCGTAGTGAGAATGTTTGTGAGTATTTAAATGAGCTAGGCTATAAGGCGATCAACATGGAAGGTGGAATGATGGCCTGGGAAGGCGAGGTCAAATAAAAAATTTTTATCTGTATCGATATTTTGTCTACCTACTGAAATCCAACGTTTTTGTTGGATTTTTTATTTAATTGTTTTAATTTAGGCTAATGTTTTTTGTCATAAGGAATATTAACCATGGAGTTGTGACATATATTAAAGTAGAACCTCATATATTTTTTCATTGAGGTCTTTGCTTGTTAGAAAGGAGGGGGTTGATTTGCCTAAAACATTAAAAATTGACATTACCGATAAAATAATTGGTAAATTTAAAGATGGGCATATGGAGTTGTATTCTTCAAAGTATTTAATTGGAAAGTTTTACTTTAAAGACTTAAAACAATCTTTCCAATTGGCAGATGGGTATGTTGAAGAGGATGGACGATTCTATTTATTAGTGAACTTGCAACACGAACAATCGAACGCTCGCCTTTGACCTTAAATTAGGGACGGTGGATTTGTGCCAAAGAAAAATATAATAAGCGAAAAGCATAAGTTAAAACTAGAAAATCAGTTTGATTGTTTTTCGAATACAACTATGGCAATAAGTTTGTGGAATAACAGTTTAACTTTTATAAAGTTTCTTAAAAATCAATCCTTATGCTTTTCCATATGTAAACATTATAGGACCTAGCGAAACAATGTATTCGTTCGGTCCTTTGTTTATTTCTTAAAAATTCGTTTGAGAATATTCCGCAGCTGATCCTCCTGCTAATCTGCCAGTTACCAATGCAGCGGTTATGTTATAGCCACCAGTGTAACCGTGAATATCTAATATTTCTCCACAAAAATAAAGACCATTCATGATTTTAGATGACATT
This sequence comes from Gottfriedia sp. NPDC057948, assembly GCF_042887255.1. Classification (NCBI taxonomy): domain Bacteria; kingdom Bacillati; phylum Bacillota; class Bacilli; order Caryophanales; family Bacillaceae; genus Gottfriedia; species Gottfriedia sp. NPDC057948. The sequence goes on along the minus strand of NZ_JBHVPN010000005.1, from coordinate 155,772 downwards.
TCTTTTGGATGAACTTCCTTTGTTGAGACGCCCCCACCTGTAACGAATGCTTTTTCAATTGAAAGAGTTCCGTTTACTACAAATGAAAAACCTTTAAATAATTGGACAAGTTCTCTTAATTTCATCGTAGCAATTTCATTACAAGGAGTTGCCTCATCAATTCCACATTTTGAAAGCAGAAATAGTAAATATCGTTCAGGTACATAACCTTTAAGAACGTTCTTAATCGCTTTTTTAGGTTCATCTTTAAGAATATTGTTTACGTCTTGAAAAAGTGATTCCTCGTTTTGCCCCGGAAAACAATCAATCGCCATCGATACATTTTTTGTTTTAAACTTTTGTTGTACTTTGTATACAAATTGGCTACAACGTAGTGCGGCAGGGCCCGAAATTCCAAAATGAGTAAAGAGCATGTCCATTTTATGGGCTATCACTTTTTTGCCTTTCGGATTTAGTACACTTAATTCTATGTCTCTTAAAGCAAGGCCTTGTAATGATTTAGTTTGAATAAAATCTTCACTTGAAGTAATAGGTACCTCTGTAGGAAAGAGTTCAGTTATTGTATGACCAGCTTTTTTTGCCCAAGCATATCCGTCACCTGTCGAGCCTGTGTGTGGAACAGATTTACCACCTACTGCAAGGACAACACTTTTTGAGTGAATGACTGTTCGATCATCCAATATGATTCCTACTACTTTACCATCTTCATAGAGTACGTCTTTAACAGTTCGATTGGTCTGAATATCTACATGATGTTTTTTTAGTTTTTGCATTAATGCATTTAATACTGATTTTGAGTCATTTGATACAGGAAACATTCTCCCGTGATCCTCTTCTTTTAAAGCGACACCCATGTTTTCAAAAAACTGTATGATATCCTCGTTATTATAAATAGAGAATGCGCTATATAAAAATCGGCCATTTCCAGGTATATGTTTAATAACTTCCTCTATAGGTAAGCGATTTGTTACGTTACAACGACCACCACCTGATATAAGGAGTTTTTGTCCTAATTTAGTTCCTTTTTCAAGTAAAAGTACTTTAGCTTTGTTTTCAGCAGCGCTAATTGCAGCCATCAGACCAGAAGTTCCGCCACCAATTACAATCACGTCATAAACCATTATTTCACTACTTTCGTTACAAATTTCTTTTAGTAAGTTTACCATTATTTCAAGTAAGCTCCAACTTCTTATCATTTTTTAATTTTTTCTTTTTAGATGATATGGTAAGATAGATTAGTTAGTTTGATCGAGAATTGGTAGGAGGCAGTTTATGTCAGATTCAAAATTGCTACGAGGTACCTTCATATTAACTGCTGGTACATTTTTAATAAAATTTCTAGGAATGATCTATACATTCCCTTTTTATGCGTTAGTTGGTTCAAAAGGGTCTGCATTATATAACTATGGTTACGTTCCATATACATTGTTCATCAGTATAGCTACTGCAGGTGTTCCGTTAGCTGTAGCAAAGTTCGTTTCAAAGTACAATGCGATTGAAGAATATGAAACAAGTAGAAGGCTTTTTCATGCAAGTCAGCTACTCTTAATATGTACAGGTATTTTTTCGTTTTTAACGTTATATATCATTGCACCTTATATCGCACCTCTTATGATACCTAAAGATACAAAAGGTAATAGTGTAGAGGATGTAGTTTCAGTTATGCGAATAGTAAGTACTGCTTTAATATTAGTACCTTCTCAAAGTTTGTATAGAGGTTTTTTTCAGGGGCATCAATCAACAGGCCCAACTACTGTTTCACAGCTAATTGAACAAATTGTACGTATTGTATTTACATTAGTTGGAAGTTATATCATTTTAAAAGTTATGGGTGGAACAATTACTCAAGCAGTAGGGTTATCGACGTTTGCAGCTACAATTGGTGCTGTAGGTGGTATTTTAAACTTACTATGGTATTGGAGAAAGCGAAAAGTTCATTTAGATGAACTTCTTCCAAAATCAAAAGGATTAATCTATCCTACTAAATTAGAAATGTTTAAAGAATTATTTTCTTATTCAATTCCATATGTGTTTGTCGGACTTGCTATCCCGTTATATCAATTGGTGGATCAGTTTACTTACAATAGAGCAATGGAAGCAATTGGATTAAAAGATATTGCAGAGAATACTTATGTAATGTTTTCATACACAAGTCACAAGCTAGTAATGATTCCAGTTTCATTAGCAACGGCATTTGGTTTAACACTTGTTCCCGCTATAACTGAAGCATTCGTAAATAAAAATCATAAAAAGCTACAAAGTCAAATTACCCAAACCTACCAGGTTGTATTTTTCTTAACACTTCCTGCTGTAGTAGGGATATCAGTTTTGGCTGAACCGATTTATAGTGCTTTTTATCAAAAAAGTACACTTGGTGGAAGTATACTAGGTTTTTATGCTCCAGTAGCTTTATTGTATTCACTTTTCACAGTAAATGTAGCCATTTTACAAGGTTTAGATAAACAAAAATATGCGATTATTGGTTTAATAGGCGGAGTAATATTAAAAATTATATTAAATGTACCATTAATTCATCTATTCAAAACTTATGGCGCGGTATCAGCGACCGCATTAGGCTATTTATTTTCAATCGTTTACAATTTCTATTATATTCGTAAAAATGCGGAGTTCTCTTTCAATAAAGTGTTTAGAAGGATCATCTTTATGATTATCTTATCTGGCTTAATGGCCGGAGCGGTTTATGCTGTAGAATACTTATTAGGATTCTGGTGGACTTATAAAGATGGTCGAATGATTTCAATGTTCCTTGTCATCATTGGAGCAATTGTAGGGGCCATTGTTTATTTAGGTGTCGCATACAAATTAAACTTATTTGAAATTATTTTAGGAGCTCGTTTAAAGAATCGTTTTAAGTTTGGAAAAAGAGGATAAAAATATATGGTGAACCTTCTTTTGTAGTGGTTCACCTTTTTTTACACATTAAGAGTGTATAAATTGACAGCGGAGAAGAAAAACGACGTAGAAGCTCATTTAAGGAATTACCTATAAATGCAACTACGCCTTTGGCTTCGCTAAAAAAGCTCGCTAATCGGCGAGTTTTCTTAAACTTTTATTTTAGAAAGAAAAGGTGCTAATTAATGAGAATTGATAAAATTTTAGCCAATATGGGATATGGCAGTAGGAAAGAAGTAAAGTCTCTTCTAAAACAAGGTGTTGTAAAAGTTGGAGATAATATTGTAAAAAGCCCGAAAGAGCATGTTGATATTGAACAGCAAGTTGTAACGGTAAATGGTGAAGTAGTAGAGTACAAAGAGTTTGTTTATATAATGATGAACAAACCACCAGGTGTTATATCTGCTACAGAAGATTCTGAGCATGAGACTGTAATCGGATTATTAGAATATGAAGATATCATTTTCGAGCCATTTCCAGTTGGACGTTTAGATAAAGATACGGAAGGATTGTTATTAATTACAAATGATGGTCATTTGGCACATCAATTACTTTCTCCTAAAAAACACGTACCAAAGAAGTATTATGCAACGATTGATGGAGTAGTAACTGAAGCTGACATTAAAGCATTTGAAAAAGGCGTAACACTAGAGGATGGTTATTTAACGAAACCTGGTTATTTAACAATTCTTAAATCCGGTGAAGAATCTGAAATCGAACTAGTTATTATGGAAGGTAAATTCCATCAAGTTAAAAGAATGTTTGAAGCAGTAGGAAAGAAAGTTACTTACTTAAAAAGACTTGAGATGGGTCCTTTAAAGTTAGATGAAGAATTAGAGTTAGGTGAATATCGAGAATTGACTGATGAAGAGATTGACCTATTAAAGTCGGTAAACGAAGAGAAATAAAGTGTTACTTATAAATAGGTTAAGATGAATCAAAATGTAAATATAAAGTTAATCGGATCCCTAATAGAGAGCCAAAAGAAAAACAAAAACCCTTGATTAGACGTCAGACAAGACAATCATAGGTTTTTGTTTTTCTTTTTTTACGAAGAAGCTTTTACTTTTTTCCCTGTTACGGCCCATTTTCCCCTACTTGGACTATAAACTAGATTATTAAACTCTAAAATGTTTAAATCTCGTTGGATTGTTCTAGGTGTAATACCAAACTCCTCCACTAGGTCTTTTGTAGAAACGGTGCCATTTTCACTAATGTACATGTAAATGGCTTTAATTCGAGTCAGCATTCGAGAAGTTCCAGAATTCAAAAAACCACTCCTTTACCTACCGCATTGTTTCATAACAGGTTAGTTAAGTATATTACTAGTTAAGCTTATATTTTCATTTTACTCTTTTTCAGTAGTTTCATAACGAAATTTATGAAAAAAATACAAAAATTTAATGAAAATTTGCGCAAACGTAATCATTTTGCAAGTTTAAGGTAATATATTCTACAAAGAGTGTCATATTCCTTCTTTTTTCGTTCCATTAATGAATAAATTATGTTTAAATTTTAAAAGGTGATAAACTATTTATATTAAAGGAGGTATTTCTATGACACAAATTAATTGGATGGAAGAAGTTTTAAAACGTAAAGATGATTATTTAAAGCAAACGATTGAACTTCTTAATATTGAAAGCGTTTATGATGAAGCGACGATTACAAAAGAAGCACCTATGGGTAAAGGTATTAATGAAGCACTTACATACATGTTAAATTTAGGTGAAAAAGACGGGTTTATTCCAAAAAATGTTGATGGATTTGCTGGTCACTTAGAAATGGGAAGCGGCGAAGAATTAGTAGGAATTCTTTGTCACTTAGATGTTGTACCTGCTGGAGATGGCTGGTCTCATGATCCATTTGATGCAATTATTAAAGATGGAAATATTTATGCACGAGGCGCAATTGATGATAAGGGTCCTACAATGGCTGCTTATTATGCAATGAAGATTGTTAAAGAATTAGGTTTACCAATTAATAAACGTGTACGTATGATTCTCGGAACAGATGAAGAAAGCCAATGGCGTTGTGTTGATCACTACTTTGAAAAAGAAGAAATGCCAACAATGGGCTTTGCACCTGATGCAGATTTCCCAATCATTTACGCTGAAAAAGGAATATTAGATATTAATTTCAAACAAATGCAGTTAAATGAAGATAACGAGAGTGAATATAAATTAGTTTCATTCTCTTCAGGTAGAAGAGTAAATATGGTACCTGATTATGCAAAAGCAATCGTTTCAGGACCAAGCTTTGATCAAGAAGCATTTACAAAACATATTAGTGAGCTAGGATGTAAAGCTCAAGTTTCTGAAGAAAATGGACACCAAGTTTTAGCAGTAGAAGGTGTTTCAGTACATGGAATGGAACCTGATAAAGGTAAGAATGCGGGTATTGCATTAGCAAGCTTTTTAAATCAATTTGAATTTAATGTTAATGCTGATCGATTCTTAAAGTTTATCGTTGAAAACTTCAAAGGTGACTCTCGTGGTAAAAACATGGGCGTTGCGTTTAATGATGATATTACTGGAGATTTAACTATTAACTTAGGAATTATGCAATACGAAGAAAATAATGGTGGCTCATTTGGGTTAACTTTACGTTATCCAGTGACTACTGATATTGACTTTGTTATCACAACACTTACTGAACGTGGAAGTAAATATAGCTTTGAATTTAATGAAATTAAAAATTCAAAGCCTCACCATGTTCCAAAAGATCACCCATTAATTCAAACTTTACAAAAAGTATATGAAGAGCAAACAGGTGAGGAAGCAACATTGTTAACAATCGGTGGTGGCACATACGCACGTTCATTAAGTGCAGGTGTAGCTTTTGGACCATTATTCTTAGGAAAACCAGAAGTAGCTCACCAAAAAGACGAATATGCTGAAATTGATGATTTATTAAAAGCAATTGCAATTTATGCACAGTCGATTGCTGAATTAGTTAAGTAATATAGTTTTAGACTGATTAAACGACTCGATTTTTTGAGACAATAAAGTTAAGGTTAAAGCGAGCGTTTTTCGTCAGTAAGGGGAGAAAATTTCCTCCCCTTTTTTATGTATTTTTTTGGGAGTTGAGAATAATATTGAACACATTACATGCACGTAAAAATAGCATCTTACTTATTTTTAAGGGCTATTATTTTTGTTTATTTTTTGCAATAGGATCGCTAGGACCTTTACTTTCTTCTTACTTTAAAAATGTGTTGGATTTATCAACTTCACAAATTGGAATATTAATGTCTTTAACACCAATCGTTGCTATTTTTTCACAGCCTCTATGGGGAATGGTTAGTGACATGACGCTTAATCCTAAAAAAATGTTGCTTATAGCGCAAATCTCCACAATTATAATTGCACTTTTCTATTCTTCAATCACTTCGTATGGCATGCTTTTATTTGTTGTCATCATGTTATCGATGACACAAAGTGCTTTAATTCCTCTTTCAGATAGTATTGCACTGAATTATGTCCAAAAAATAGGTGGGAATTACGGGGCTATTCGATTATATGGCTCAATTGGTTTTGCATTAGCTGTATTAGTTTCAGGAAGATTAGCTGAAGTTTTTGGTTTAGTCATTATATTTTTCGTATTTGCTTTTTGTATTCTAGTCGGCTTAGGTATTTCAATTTTTATTCCTAACGCTACGACAATTAGCAAAAGGGAACCAATCTTAAAAGGAGTCCCAATTTTGCTATCTAATAAAAGATTTTTATTATTTTTAATTTGTGCCTTTTTAGTTTTTGGACCAATTAGTGCAAATAATACTTACTTCGGTTTATATATTCAATCTTTAGGTGGAACATTAACAGGTGTTGGTATTGCATTTCTAATTTCTGCAGGAAGTGAAGCACCATTTTTGCAAGTAGCTAAGAGATTAATTAATCGTTTTGGGATATATAATATATTAATTGCAACCGCTTTAGTATCGGCTTTAAGATGGTATTTTTATTTTACAAATCCTCCGATTTCGATTCTTTTTTTATCTTGTCTTACACAAGGACTATCGGTTGGATTATTTATTCCAGCAGCTCTCCAGTTTGTAAGAGATCAAGCACCGGATTCATTAAAAGCAACAGCTGTTACAATTTATTCTGGATTAGGCTTAGGATTGGGAGAGTGGTTCTGTACTTTCATAAGTGGATTTTTATCAGAGGCATTTTCAATTAAAGCAATTTATATTTTATTTGGTTCTCTAAGTATAGTTGCAGTTGGAATCATGCAATACTTAAAAAAGGATTCCAACATAAAAGATAAGAAGGAGATTGCGTAATTTGAGTGAACATTATTTTCTTGCTGTTCCTTTGCCAATACAAATAAAAGAAATTTTAGATGATTATTCAAAAAGATGGTATTCAAAATTACCATTAAAGAAATGGACATTTAAAGATGATTTTCATATTACTTTATCATTTTTAGGTCCAGTTACATATACAAAAAGTGTAGAGCTTATGGATCAACTACAAAAAGAGCTGAACAATTTTAAAAGTTTTGATTTGTCTATTCATCAGTTAGGTATTTTTGGGAGTAAAGTACAGCCACGTGTATGGTGGTTTGGTTTAGAGAATAGTGTTGAATTATTGGAGTTACAAAATAGAATTAGTAGGAAATGTGAAGAAAGCGGTTTTTCAATTGATAAACGACCATATAATCCGCATATTACAATCGCAAAGAAATATAATGATAGGTTTGATAAAGAATTTGAAATCCCACTTAGTTGGGAAGAAGAACCGTTAAAATTTAAAGTGAATGAAGTCATTTTATATAAGATTCAACCTTCCCAAAAACCAAGTTACCATATTGCTGAATCCGTTTCATTAAAGTAGAGAAAATAATATTTAAAATCTTGAACAATTTGATGGAATATAAGAAATATTTGAAGAAACTAACGAATACTTTCAGAAGAAGCATGAAAGCGTTTTGAATCCATTTTAACTCTTTGTGAATAGACTAATCATATCGATTTAATAAATAACGAAATGCGTAGTTATTATGTAAAAGTTCTAAATTTATAGTCTGGATGGTGAATAGCGTTGTTTCATATTAAAAGGGCTTTTGAAGCTTATATAGATGGATTTCAAGAAATAACAATGATTATTCCCAAATCGAACAAACATACAGTGCAGTCATATTTTGAACTAATTGAAGAGGATGGTCGGAAAACTAGGCTTCCTGTCGTATCTCGAATAGAGTTTGATAGATTTTTTAAATATACTGTTTTGACTACTGAAGTCCTTTTGTTAGAAAAAAAGTATGTGATAGAAGACGAATTTGGTATTCGCACAGATTTACAAGTAGGTGGAGTTATTCGTTCGAAGGACTTTGATGAAAAATATGCCTATGATGGGGAGGATTTAGGTACGGTTTACACAAGTAAATCTACACAATTCAAATTATGGGCACCTACTGCTTCTAAGGTTAAGTTAAGAATTTATCAAGAATACGGTGAAGAAGAAAAGTTTACTGAAATGTCTATGGTTCGAGATGGAAAAGGGACATGGAAAGCAGTAATCGATCGTGAATGTGACGGATTAGTTTATAATTTCTTAGTATGTGTGAATCTGATTTGGCGAGAAGCTGTCGATCCTTATGCAAAAGCAGTTACTGTAAATGGTAAACATAGTGTAGTAATTGATTTATCCAAGAGTAGCAAAGTTAGTAAGGTAAATAGTACACCACCAAGTAAGTATACTGATTGTATTATTTACGAGGCCAGTATTCGAGATTTTACTTCACATCCACTAAGTGGGATTCAAAAAAAGGGGTCTTTTCAAGGATTTCATGAAAAAGATACGATGTACAATGGTTTTCCAACAGGTTTGGATTATCTATGCAAGCTAGGAGCTACACATATTGAATTATTACCATTTTTTGATTTTGAAGGAATAGATGAAAATAACCCTTTCCAAAGCTATAATTGGGGCTACAATCCATTGAATTTCAATGCACCAGAAGGTAGTTATAGTTTAAAACCGGATGAACCAATCGAAAGAATAAATGAATTAAAGAAACTTATTTCAGTTTATCATGAACATGGTTTACGGATTATTATGGATGTTGTTTACAATCATGTTTATGAATTACAAACTAGCCAATTTGAAAAAATTGTACCAGGATATTATTTTAGACAAGATGAACGTGGTTTACCATCGAATGGAACAGGAGTAGGGAATGACTTTGCATCTGAAAGATTGATGGCTAGACGATTTATTCTACAATCAATAAAATATTGGACTAAAGAATATGACATCGATGGGTTTAGGTTTGATTTAATGGGAATATTGGATACGGATACAATGAATGAAATTGTAACGGAACTGACAATCTTAAAACCAGAAATAATCATTTTTGGAGAAGGTTGGGATTTAAATACATCATTAAGTCCATCTTCTCGAAAAGCAACGATAAACCAAAGTCATCAACTTTCAATGGTTGGGTTTTTTAATGATAAATTTCGCGATGGAATAAAAGGAAGTACTTTTTCATTTCAAGAAATAGGGTTTATACAAGGCAATAATATTCATAATGATTACTTGTCCGATTTACTTTTAGGAAGTGTTGGGATTAATAAACAAGTAAATTTATTTAAAGAGCCATATCAATCGATCAATTATGTTGAATCACATGATAATCACACTATGTGGGACAGATTAAAGCTTTCCAATCAGAAAGAGAATGAGGAAATACTTAAGAAAAGGCATTTACTTGGAACTAGTATTGTATTATTTTCGTTCGGTGTACCGTTTCTGCATAGTGGCCAAGAGTTTTTTCGAACAAAAAAGGGGATCGAAAACAGTTATAATTCAGGCGACACAATAAATAGTATTGATTGGGCAAGAGCAGAACGTGAAGCGTCATCGATTGAAATAGTTAAAGAATTTATCGCAATTCGAAAGCGCTTTAATAGTTTCCGTTTTTCTTTAAAAGAAGAAATAGAAAAGTATGTAACGCCAGTCAATATTCATCGAGATCTAATTGGGTACCGAATTAGCGGATTAGAAGAAATCGACCAAGTTAAAGAGATAATGGTGTTATTTCATAATGGTCTTACTGATATTTATATTGATTTAGGAAATGAAGAAGACAATTGGGAATTTATATGGGATGGTCATAATCATTATGTTAATAAAGGGATGAAAGTGGATTGTAATAAATTACCAATGCCATCGCTTTCGACAGTTGTATTAGTAAAATACTAGCAACTACTTGCAGATTCTAATTAAACAATGTAAACTTGTAAAAGATGGCTTATTACAGCTGATTGTAATAGGCTATCTTTCTTTTTGTAATAAAATAATTTTAAATACAAACATATATAACAACAAGGAACGGGACAATGGATAATCATATACAAGAAATACTCGGAAAAGAATGGACAATCTCGCCAGCCGGTGGATTTACTGGTGAAGCGTATATAGCAGAAAATAATGATAAGAGATTATTTCTAAAACGAAATTCTTCTCCTTTTTTAGCAGTTTTATCAGCAGCTGGCTTTGTTCCAAAATTAGTTTGGACTAGAAGACTAGAAAATGGTGATGTACTTACTGCTCAAGAGTGGGTGATTGCACGTAGTTTAGAACCTTATGAGCTCTCTGTGAAAGGGGTTGCGCAATTTTTACATCGTATCCATTCTTCCAAAGAATTGTTATATATGTTAACGAAGCTAGGGATTAATCCTTTAGAACCTCAGGATTTACTACAAACAATCGTAGGTAATCTTACTGAAGAGTTTACACAAAGCCAGATCATAGTAAAAGGTATCGAATATTTAGAGGAAAATATGCCATCTTTTGATTCAGAGGATTTAGTCGTTTGTCATAGTGATTTAAATCATCATAATTGGCTACTTACTGAGACAAATAATTTATATTTAATTGATTGGGATGAGGCAATCATTGCTGATAAAGCATTTGATTTGGGCATGTTTTTATTCACCTATGTAGAACAGAATGATTGGGACAAATGGCTTCGAAATTATGGAATAAAATTAACTGATGACCTATTAAATCGAATGACTTGGTATGTAGTCGCTCAAACAATTATTTGGATTAAATGGTATACTCTTCGAGAAAATGAAAAGCAGACTCAAAAAATGAAGAGCCTGCTAGAGAAGATATTAATTAAATAAAAATTTCCTCGGAAATTGTCATATAGATTAGGAATAAGTATTGAAATCAGTCACCCATTGAGAGAGTTGATTTTGGTGGTTTGTAATGTGCTGATCTAAATCAGCAGAATACTTTCCAGACTGACTATAATAATAAACGTCATTTAACATGCTTTTTACATCATCTGTTATTTGGTCGTTCGTTAATAAGGATTGAACAAGTCTTTCTAATTGCTCACATTCTGATATAGTTCCACAACAGTCAGATTGATGATTCATTAAAATATCTCGTAATATTGTTAATTGATGTTCATGATTTAAAGGCATAAATTCACATCCTTTTTTTATTAGGTACACTTGAAATAGTTTGTGTTACAAGAAATGATTTTATACTATACGTGAATAACCGAGTGCCATCGTGCTTGGTTTTTTCTTTGAGTAAATATAAATTGCAAAATCGAGAGGGAGTAAAATCTTATGAGATTAAGACATAAGCCAGGTGCGGCAGATCAAGTTAAAGAAAATGCTCATTATGTAATTCAAAATCCGTCTGAACAAAAAGGGAAATGGCAAGAAGTTTTCCAAAATGATCAACCAATTCATATCGAGGTTGGTACGGGTAGAGGTCGTTTTATGGTCGGTATGGCTAAAGCCAATCCTCATATTAACTATATTGGCATTGAGAAATATACAAGTGTAATTTCGGATGCATTAGAAATATTAATCGAAGCTGAAGTTCCAAACTTAAAGTTGTTAAATGTAGATGCTCAAAAATTAACGGATTTCTTTGAGGACGGGGAAATAGATCGAGTTTATTTAAACTTTTCTGATCCATGGCCAAAGGTTCGTCATGAAAAACGTCGATTAACATATAAAACATTTTTAAATATGTATCAACAAATCTTGAAAAATGATGGGGAAATTCATTTTAAAACAGATAATCAAGATTTATTCGAGTTTTCAATCATGAGTATGGCGAACTACGGAATGACTATGCATTTCTTAAGCTTAGATCTTCATAAAAGTGATTTTGAAGGAAATATTATGACTGAATACGAAGAAAAGTTTTCTTCAAAAGGTAACCGTATTTACCGAGTTGAAGCTGCTTATAGAAATTAATCTAATCAAAAGGACTATCGTGATATATTTATCATGATAGTTTTTTTATTTTGCTACAACACACGAAGTTTTAATATGATTGTTGATTTTTAGGCGATCTAAAACGAATTTACATTTCATATTCACTATTGTTCCCTTTCTTTTGCCTATTCCTGTTCTTAAAATATTCAGTAAATTCGTAAAAGTGGTATAATATTTAAGTCTAGTAAAAAAGAAGGGGGATAAGTATGGAACAGTTAAAAATTGGAACTTGTACAATTCAGTGGCTTACTGGAGGAAATACCCATTTAGATGGTGGAGCAATGTTTGGAGTTGTTCCAAAGGCGCTTTGGTCAAAAAAATATATTGTTAATGAGAAAAACCAAATTCCTTTACGTACTGACCCGGTATTTATTCAAACAAATGGTTTAAACATTATCATTGATAGCGGCATCGGTGTTAATAAATTAAATGAGAAACAAAAAAGAAATTTTGGCGTTACCGAGGATTCAGCGTTAGAAGAATCATTAGCGAGGCACGGATTAAAACTAGACGATATTGATTATGTCATAATGACACATCTGCATTTTGATCATGCTAGTGGATTAACTAAATTTGAAAATGATGAATTCAAATCTGTATTTTCGAATGCAAAAATTATCACATCTCAAATTGAATGGGATGAAATGAGAAATCCGAATATTCGTTCAAGTAATACATATTGGAAAGAAAATTGGGAAGCAATTCAGCACCAAGTAATAACATTTGAAAAAGAATATTCTTTAACAGATGAAATAACAATTATTCACACAGGTGGACATAGCGATGGGCACAGTATTATAAAAATTGAAACTGAAGATGAGCTATTATTGCATATGGGGGATTTAATGCCTACACATGCACATCAGTCGCCATTATGGGTTATGGCATATGATGATTACCCAATGACATCTATTTACGCAAAAGAAAAATGGGTTAATTTTGGTGTGCAAAAAAAATCTTGGTTTACGTTCTATCATGACGATGTATTTAGAGCAATAAAATGGAGCGCTGAAGGACAAGTATTACAGTCGATCGAACGCTCCAAATAAATTGGCTATTGTTTTTAAACAATTTGAGCAGAAATTAGCTCACCATTTACAGCATTAATGATGAATGAATAGTTTGTAGTGTCATTATCTGATTCTACTACTGTAAAACCACCTTCATAAACATCACCTTCATAATCAGGTAAATCTGCCCACTTTGGTTCAGAATGAATCCAAGTTCCAGTTACATTACCATATGAAAGAAATACTGGTTTAATTGTTTTTAATGCTTTTTCTGCTGGAATATATTGTGAAGATAATTTTTTTTGTAAATATAGTCCACCAGCAACACCTAAACCTAAGCCGATTAAGACGCGTTTAAGTTTCATTTGTACCACCTCTATTTATGTATTATGCGCTTGAAAAAATATTCTACTACTTATCTTAGTCAAACTGGGGCAACATTTCAACGGTTAGCATTGGTATTATGTGTTATTTTTAGATAAAATAAAAAAAGAAGATATGATTTGTACAGAGAGGAACTTTAATTATGGATCAAGACACTCTACAGCTTTTTAAATTTTTAACAGAATTACAAGGTGCACCAGGATTTGAGCATGAAGTGCGTCACTTCATGAGAAAAGAACTTGAAAAATATACAAATGAGATTGTGCAAGATCGTTTAGGAAGTATTTTTGGAGTGAAACGTGGAACTGAAGATGGACCTACTGTAATGGTGGCAGGTCATATGGATGAAGTTGGTTTCATGGTTACTCAAATTACAGAAAACGGGATGTTAAGATTTCAACCACTAGGTGGCTGGTGGAACCAAGTATTGCTTGCTCAAAGAGTTCAAGTAATGACAGATCAAGGACCAGTTATTGGTGTGATCGGTTCAATTCCACCGCATTTATTAAGCGATGAGTTAAGAGCTAGACCAATGGATATGAAAAATATGCTAATCGATATTGGTGCAGATAACAAAGAAGATGCACTAAATATTGGCGTTCGTCCTGGTCAACAAATTGTACCAGTATGTCCGTTCACTCCTATGGCTAATGAGAAAAAAATCATGGCAAAAGCATGGGATAACCGTTACGGTTGTGGACTTGCGATTGAATTATTAAAAGAAGTTCAAAACGAAACATTACCAAATATTTTATATTCAGGTGCTACTGTTCAAGAAGAAGTTGGACTAAGAGGGGCACAAACAGCTGCAAATATGATTAAACCTGATATTTTTTACGCATTAGATGCAAGCCCAGCTAATGATATGTCAGGCTCGAAATCCGAGTTTGGTCAATTAGGTAAAGGTGTTTTATTACGAATTTTAGACCGAACAATGGTTACTCATAAAGGAATCCGTGAATTTATTTTAGATACTGCAGAAACGAATAAAATTCCATACCAATATTTTGTTTCACAAGGTGGAACAGATGCTGGACGAGTACATGTTTCAAACGATGGCGTACCATCTGCTGTAATTGGTATCTGCTCTCGTTATATTCACACTGCGGCATCGATTATTCATGTTGATGATTATTTAGCTGCAAAGGAATTACTTGTTAAGCTAGTTAAAGCGACTGATAAAACAACTGTTGAAACATTACGTAATTATTAAGAAAGTAAAAAAGAAGTCTTAAAAAGAGGCTTCTTTTTTTATTGAAAATTCTTACCTTGCCTTCCCAAATCCCTACACTTCACATCTTTTCTTATCTATTACCTAGAACCTTAACTCTACTTTCAATTAATGTTATTAATAAATTCTTAACATACAGTTAATGTGGGTTTTACGATGTTGTTTTATGATAAAACCGTAATAACCAGTAACAAACATTAAACAAACCACATTAATGTGAGGAGATCTAAAATGAAAACTGAATTTAAAAAGAAAAGTTACAAGGCAGTGCAAGTTGTCGTTTTGGGTATGACAGTTCTAGGACTAACAGCATGCGGAAAAACCGTAGAAACGAAAAGTCAATCTGTATTAAATCCAAATTCATTAACACTTGAAGAAATTGAAACAAAAGCAAAAAAAGAAGGTGAAATAAATAGTGTAGGTATGCCAGATTCATGGGCTAACTGGGTTGAAACTTGGAATGAAGTTAATAAAAATTATAATTTGAAACACACTGACACAGATTTGTCTAGTGCGGAAGAGATTGCAAAAATGGAATCTGAAAAAGAGAATGCTACTGCTGATATTGGGGATGTTGGAATGTCTTTTGGTCCAATCGCTGAACAAAAGAAGTTAACTATTCCATACAAAACATCTTACTGGAACGAGATTCCTGATTGGGCAAAGGATGACAATGGTGACTGGGTAGTCGGATACCAAGGAACTATTTCTTTTCTGACAAATAAAGAACTAGTAAAAACACCTCCTAAATCTTGGGACGATATTTTAAAGGGAAATTATAAAGTAACAGTTGGAGATGTTCAACGTGGTACACAAAACCAAATGGCCGTACTTGCTGCTGCTATTGCATACGGTGGAGATGAAAAAAATATCCAACCAGGGATCGACTTTTTTAAAAAGCTTGCTAAGCAAGGGAGATTAAGCTTAACAGATGCTAAACCAGCAAATATCGAAAAAGGAGAGGTTGAAGTAGCACTTGTTTGGGACTTTAATGCGCTTGGTTATGCTGAAGCAATTAAGCGTAGTCAATTTGATGTATCTATCCCAAGTGATGGATCAGTTGTTAGTGGATACTCAACTATTATCAATAAATATGCTAAACATCCTTATGCTGCTATGGCTACAAGGGAATATATTCTAAGCGATGAAGGACAAATAAACTTAGCAAAAGGATTTGCTCGACCAATTCGTAATGTTGAACTTCCAAAGGATGTAGCTGAAAAAATGGTTCCAAAAGAGGAATACAAAAATGCAAAGCCAATTAGAGATTTTAAGGCTTGGGAAGAAACTGCAAAAACTTTACCTCAAAAATGGCAAGAAGAGGTGTTAGTAAATGTCAAATAAAGTTATAGCTATCGTTGTTGATGGAATGAGATATGACAAAGCATGCGAAGCGCTTGGATATGTTCAGCATTTAGTGGAATTAAATCAAGCAGCACTATACAAGATGAAATCAGAGCTTCCGAGTCTTTCTCGCCCATTATATGAGGTGTTATTAACTGGAACACCTTCATCTGTAAATGGAATTACTTCTAATCAAGCAGTTCGTTTATCGAATGAAAAAAGTATCTTTCATCTTACAAAGGAAAATGGTTTAAGAAATGGAGCGGTTTCGTATTATTGGGTAAGCGAGCTATATAATCGAGCACCATTTAATTTTATTGAAGATCGAGAACAAGATGATCCATCTAAAGCGATTCAATACGGAAAATTCTATTGGGATGATGACTATCCAGACAGTCACGTATTTATGGATGCAGAAGCTTTACGTAGAAAATATGATCCACACTTTTTATACATTCACCCTTTAGGTGTAGACGTTAAAGGAGAACTATTTGGATCGGAATCGAAAGAATATCGTGAACAAATTTTAAAAATAGGCAGTTTGTTAGCGCAACTTCTTCCAATTTGGATGTCAGAAGGTTATCACATTTTAATTACTTCTGATCATGGAATGAGCGAAACTGGTAATCACGGTGGAATAACAGCGGGCGAACGAGATGTACCACTTTTTATCATCAGTCCAAAAGTTGAGCCTGATGTTTATAAAGAAGTAATCCCTCAGTTAGCTTTTGCTCCACTTGTTTGTAAGCTCTTAAATATAGAGCCATCAAATAAGATGATTTCATATCAGTTACCCGGATATAAAGAAATTAATTGAAGTTTTAATGATATGAAGATTTTTATGGAAGGGGAATTGGTTTAGTGAAAATTTTACCAATTCTCTAACGTTTAAAGAATTTTAAGGAGCGAGAAGCTTTGCAAAAAATAAAAAATCATAAGATTTACTTACTAGCTCTTTTATTGCCATTTGTATTGTTTGTAATAGGATTTGAATTAGGGCCAATGATGGCAATGTTTAAGAATAGTTTTTACGCAGATGACGGAATCCATCTAACTATGAATCAATATATAACTATATTTAAAAGTAAGTTTTACTTACAAGCTATCAAAAATAGTATAGTTATTTCAATTATTTCGGCAGTGATTTCGATCCTAATAGCTGTTGTCACAGCTTATTCCTTTACAAAGTTTTCACGTAAAATACAAAATCGTCTATTAATGATTGCTAATGTGACTTCAAATTTTGAAGGAATCCCTCTTTCTTTCTCATATATTATTTTACTTGGAAACAATGGATTATTTACTTTGCTTTTTGCAAAACTCGGTTGGAATATATTTGCGGATTTTAATTTATATTCTTGGACCGGACTGATCCTTGTCTATATTTATTTTCAAATTCCATTAGCAATTTTGTTGATATATCCTTCTTTTCAAGGAATAAAGCAACAATGGAAAGAAGCGTCTGCATTATTAGGAGGATCAACAATATCATTTTGGCTAAGAATTGGAATTCCAGTACTATTACCAAGTATAGTAGGCACATTTAGTATTTTATTTGCTAACGCTATGGGTGCTTATGCAACAGCCTACGCATTAGTTGGTAGCAATTATAATTTATTGTCATTACAAATTGCTTCACTAGTCTCAAGTGACGTTACATTAAAGCCACAATTAGGAAGCGCACTAGGAGTCCTTCTAGCAGTTACCATGATTGGAGCGATGTGGATTAATGAAAGAATGATGCGTCGGATTAGGAGGGATTTACGATGAAATTACAAACAACATTTTTTAAAGTAATAGTTGGATTACTTGTAATCTATTTATTAATTCCAATAGTCGGTACATTTTATTTTCAATTGCAACTAAATGGGATCATTCAATCTTACCTGAGAGCTATACATTAAATTGGTATATTGAATTATTTCAAGATGGACGATTTTTTGAGGCCTTTCAACGAACATTATTGTTAATTATCATAACTGTCACTTTAAGTGTTTCAATCATGATTCCAACAATCTTTATTATAACTGTATATTTTAATAAATTTGAAGGAATTCTCCAAGCAATTGCGATGCTTCCGTATGGTATCCCACCTATTGTAGGAGCAGTTGGGCTAATTAAGCTTTATTCTAGTGGACCATTTCAAATTGCTGGTACTCCATGGATACTAGTTGGAGCTTACTTTATAACCATTCTACCTTTTATGTATCAAGGTATTCGTAATAGTCTTAGAACAATAAATGCCATACAACTTGTAGATGCAGCTGAATTACTTGGTGCAACTAAATTTCAAGCGTTTAGAACGGTTGTGCTTCCGAATATTTTATCTGGAATATTAGTATCAAGTTTATTGTCCGTAGCTCTTTTATTTAGTGAGTTTGCATTTGCAAATTTACTAGTAGGTGGAAGATTTGAAACCCTTCAAATCTATCTTGCGGATAAACTAAATAGTAGTGGTCATTTAACAAGTGCCATAGTTATTACTTATTATTTGGTGATTTTACTTTTAACTGGAACAGTCTTAAAACTCTCGTTTAAAACTAAAAAAAATCCTGCCGTGTTAAATAAGAGGCGGTCTAATTTAAAAAAACAAGGTCATATAAAAAATACTGCAATAGAAGGTGAAGTTAAATGAGCTACGTAAATATTGATCAAGTGACTAAAAAATATCAAAATCAAGTCGTCTTAAATAATATTTCATTAACATTAAATAAAGGAGAATTCGTAACGCTTTTAGGTCAAAGTGGATGCGGGAAAAGTACTTTATTACGTTCTATTGCAGGACTTGAAGACGTCGATATAGGAAATATATTAATCGATGGGAAGAACATAACTAATTTATCTCCGCGTCAACGCGAGGTAGGTATGGTATTTCAGTCATATGCACTTTTTCCAAATATGACAGTATTTGAAAATATTGCATATGGTCTAAAAATGAAAAAAGCAAAAAACATACATGTAAGAGTAAAAAAGATGATAGAAATAGTTGATTTAATAGGAAAAGAAGGATCTTACCCTCACCACTTATCAGGAGGGCAACAACAAAGAGTTGCTTTAGCTCGAGCGCTTGTCATGGAACCAAAAGTACTATTATTAGATGAACCGTTAAGTGCATTAGATGCAAAAATTCGAAAAAGCCTACAAAAGGAATTAAAAAGAATACAGCAAGAACTAAATATTACGACTATTTTTGTTACACATGACCAAGAAGAAGCAATGACAATGTCGGATCGAATTTTTGTTATGAATAATGGAAATGTAGTACAAGAAGGTACACCTACCGAGATCTATACAACACCAGTAAATAAATTCGTAGCAAAATTTATCGGAAATTATAATGTTTATGAGATGGAAGCTTTCCATAAACTTGTACGTAGTAATGAATTAATTGGAAATGATGTAGCAATTCGACCTGAAGTATTAAAATTAGTGGCTGTAGGAAATGACAGCATGGATTTACAACAAAACTGGGGAATAAAGGGGATTATTTCAGAAGTTACTATGACTGGTAATGTCTTAAGGTACGAAGTTGAAACCGAAGAATCTGCATTTCTTGTAGACAACCTTAACCACCGAGGTGAATTGTTCCAGCAAGGAGAACATGTGAACATTATTGTACCTAAAAAAGAATGCGTTATCTTATAAAATTTTAAAGTTTCTGGAGGATTAAAATGTCTGTTTTACCTGAGGAAAGAAAAAACGAGATTTTAAAAGAACTTAATAAAAAAGGAAAAGTTAAAGTTATCGATTTAGTTGAACAATTTAATGTATCAGAAGAAACCATTCGTCGAGATTTAATGATATTAGAGGAAAAAGGTCTTTTAAAAAAGGTGTATGGTGGAGCAATTAAAACAGTATACCAAAATGAGGAACCTCCTTTTATGCAGCGTACGACTGTGAATCAGGAAGCGAAAGTAAAAATTGGTAAAAAGGCCATGGACCAAATTTCCAATGGAGATGTCATTGCGATTGATGTAGGCACAACAATGCTTGAATTTGCTCAGTGTATTGAAAATAAAAAAGACATTACTATATTGACTAATTCATTACCGGTATCTTCCCTGTTAACAGAATCATTAAATCAAAATAAGTTTACCGGACAAATATTATTACTAGGTGGAATAGTTGATCCAAAACAACAGTCAATGAGTGGGAGTATAACAGAACAATTACTAAGTCAATTTAATGTTGATAAGGCATTTATTTCAGCGGGTGGTGTCTCAGCTCAAAATGGAGTTAGCAACTATCATTTCCATGAAACTTTAGTTTCTCGAAAAATGGTGGAAGTGTCGAAGCAAGTGATTTTATTAACAGATTACTCTAAAATTGGTGTAGATACATTTTGTAAAGTTTGTTCTCTTGAAAAGGTTGATGCAATAGTATGTGACCATTCATTTCCAGAAGAATGGAAAGAGCATTCAATATTAGAAGAAATTGAATGGATTCAAGCAAATTAAAAACGACGGAATATATTCTATAAATTCTTTTTTGTTAAGTAGACAATAACGTAATGAATGAATCGTTATTGTCCTTCTTAAGCTTGCCATTTTGGTGATGACCGATTACTGTACACTATAAAACTAGATGAAAAGCATAATAAATTAAAGGGGATATAATCAATGAGTTTCATTGCAATAGATTTAGATGGAACATTATTAAATAATGAGAATGAAATTAGTGAAGAAAATATTAATGCAATTAAATTTGCAGGGGAAAATGGAATTGAAATCGTTATTTCAACTGGTCGAGCTCATTTTGATGCCAAAAAAATTTGTGAAAGATTCAGGATTTCGCCATATGTGATCGGAACAAATGGGGCAACAATCCATTCAAAATACGGAGAATGTATCTCATCAATTACAATCTCAAAAACGAATGTTGAACAGATATTAAGGTGGCTTGATGAACGAAATTATTATTTTGAAGTTTTTACAGATAAAAGCATTTATGCTCTTAAAGAAAGAAGAGAAATTTTTCAAAATGAGATTAATAGCCTTAAAAGAGTTGAGTTAGATGAAGAAATGAAAGAATTAGTTAATGTTGCGGAAAGACAATTCAATCAGTTTGGGTATGTATTAGTTGATCATTGTCAAGAAATCATACAACGAAATGAGGAAGTTAATAATATTTTAGTATGTACGTTTGATATGAAAAAATTAGAAGAAGCCAGAAATCGGTTTAATAAATGTAAAGAGTTAATGGTTGTTTCTTCTGCGGAGCATAATCTTGAAATTACGAGTTGTTTTGCATCAAAAGGATTAGCATTAGAAAAATTAGTTTTTTTATTGAATGGTTCATTAGACCAATCCATGGCTATTGGCGACAGTAATAATGATATTTCAATGTTCGAAAAAGTCGCATATAGTGTTGCAATGGGGAATGCAAAAGAAGATATCAAAGAAATTTGTACAGCGGCAACTCTAAATAATGATGAAAATGGTGTTGCCCATGCTATTTATCGATATATTGATACTTTTGTAGTTAAATGATAACTATTTTTTAGGGCATGTAATGTTTTTATGTTAACTTAGTAAAAAATTTTAAGGCATGAATGAGGTAATAGTTGATTAAAAATGGAAATATGTCATAGATTTTATTTGGTGAGATAATTGGAAAGATGCTTTCATTTTGAAAGTGTCTTTTTTATTGTATAGTGAACCACTCCCACCTACCGTTGGACTAAAGTCCTTCACACGCTTGAGGAAGGAGATTTTTTGCCTGATTATGTTAAAATTGAATATAACTTAATAAAGCGTTTGACTAGTGAATGGAGTTAAAACAATGAAAATAACTATTGGGTCTTTAAATCCTACTAAAGTAGGTGCCGTACAAAATGTCTTTAATCAGTATAAAGTTGAGGGACTAAATGTTCCATCAAATGTTTCGAATCAACCTTTGACTGATCAAGAAACTATGCAAGGTGCTATAAATAGAGCGCATAATGCTAGAATCGCAGGTGAGTCGAAAATCGGTATTGGTTTAGAAGGTGGAGTCATTATAGAAAACGATCGGCTTTTTCTTTGTAACTGGGGAGCACTTGTATATGAAAATGAAGTAATACTAGCAAGCGGAGCAAAAATTTTATTACCTAGCGAATTTATTAATGAGCTAAGAAATGGAACTGAGCTTTCAGTATTAATGGAACAATATACGAATGAAAAAGATATACGAAGTAAAGAAGGGGCAGTAGGAGTATTTACAAATGGTCGAATTACTAGGACAGAAATCTTTGAACATATTTGTGAATTACTATTTGGACAATATGAATTCAAGAAACGAAAAGAAGAAAACAATTGAGGTCGTCCTTTTTGCATATCGATAAAAATAAGATAAAATAAAAGAAAACGAATTAAGCGAGGGAAAAAGAATGGAAAAAATTACATCAGTTGAACAATTCGAACAAGCGAAACAAGGAGAAAAAGTGGTTTTCCAATTTTCAGCAGATTGGTGTCCAGATTGCAGATTTTTAGATATGTTCTTCCAAGAAATAATTGATGAAAATAAAGATTTTACCTTTTATTATGTAGATCGTGACCAATTTATTGAGTTATGCCAAAATCTAGATATTTTTGGCATACCAAGCTTTGTAGCGTTTAATAATGGTGAAGAAATTGGTCGTTATGTAAATAAGGATCGTAAAACAAAAGAACAAGTAGAAGAGTTTCTTGAAGGATTAAGAGGCTAATAAGGTAGGTAAAACAATTGGCTAAAAAAACAACACTAGACATAAAAAAAATGATAGAAAACCGCCTTGGAAATGAAGATTGGCGTTTTATCTATGATCGTGAAAAAGAAGACCTTCGAATTGAAGGGATTGAAAGTAATAAAGGGATGAGTGTCTCTTTAAATAGTGCAGTAGCAAAGTATGAAGCTGAAGGTGAAGAGGCATTTAATGAATTAATTTATTATATAAAAGAAGCACTTTCTGCTATGCACTCTGAAACTGTATTTCTTGAAGAACAAATTCGTCCAGTTATTCGAGCTACATCGTTTCCGACTGAAAAGGAAGAAGGAAATTTATTTGTAACTGATGAGCATACTGCAGAAACTAGAATTTACTATGCTATTGATTCAGAAAAAACGTATCAACTTATCGATGAAAAATTATTAGTAAAGTCAGGTTATACAAAAGAGCAACTCCATACTATTGCTTTATTTAATTTAAGAAAAATGCCTGTTCAAGTAAAAGAAGATATTGTTGCAGAAAATACTTTTTATTTTGTACGTACAAATGATGGATACGATGCGAGTAGAGTACTAAACAGTACTTTTATAAAAGAAATTCAATCAAAAGTAAAAGGTGAATTATTAGTAGGAATTCCTCATGGAGATGTACTAATCCTTGCTGACATTCGAAATAACATAGGTTATGATATAATGGCGCAAATGAATATGAGTTTCTTTGCAAGTGGGAAAATACCAATTACATCATTGTCATTTGCTTACGAAAATGAGAAGCTAATGCCAGTATTTATTTTAGGGAAACAAAAGAAGCAATAGAGAGGAAGAAATAAGTGAATATTTTTTATAACAAAGAAGGAATCGGCGATACGCTATTAATTACATTAAAACAAATTCCATCAGAAGATCGTAAAGTTGAACGAAAAGGGAATATAGCACGCGTATATAGTATAGTTACGAATGAAACAGTTGCTATTAATGTGTTTGATGCATCTACTTATGTAGATGTTCAAGAAAATGGTATCGTTACGATTACTGAACATATTGTTACTTCGGTTAATGAATTACTTGCAAAAGAAGGGTTTGAAGATACTTTAGTATTAGACCTTTCACCTAAATTCGTTATTGGATATGTAATCGAAAAAGAAAAACATCCAAATGCTGATAAATTAAATATTTGCAAAGTTGACGTTGGAACAGATACATTACAAATTGTTTGTGGTGCTCCGAATGTTGAACAAGGACAAAAGGTAGTTGTTGCAAAAGTTGGTGCAGTAATGCCATCAGGATTAGTCATTAAGGATGCTAATTTACGTGGAGTGGATTCATTTGGTATGATTTGCTCTGCACGTGAACTTGATTTACCTGATGCTCCACAAGAAAAAGGAATCTTAGTTCTTGAAGCTGATGCTGAAGTTGGAAAAGCTTTTTTTAACTAAATAATATATATTTTCGTATAAATACTAGGCCATGAATTGGTCTAGTATTTTTTCTGTTTTTCAATAAAAGAATTATTATTTTAATATTAATTTGATTAAATTATATATTTGATATCGAAATATGATTGAACTAGCGCAATTTGTAATAATAATGTGTTTTTTGTCATTATGTCACATGGTAAAATAAAAGGTATGAAAAGAAATAGAGAGAGTGAGAAAAATGAAAAAATGGTTAAAAAGCCTTTTTAAGGCGAATAGCCTTAATGAGATTGAAGAAGAGTTTGAAGAAGGGTTTGAAGAAAAGCCTGTTGAGGAGAAAGTATATCAATCACACTCTATCGAAAAAAAGAGAAACGCTTTACAAGAGCGTCCAAAATTTAGATTTCCCATTGAATTAGATGAAGAATTACCATCACCAAAGCCAATAAAGGAAACAAAAATTGAACCAGTTTTTAAACAAGAAAAAAATGATGATATTTGGAAAAAGTCACTAAACAATTTAAATAAAGAATATAAACCTACATATAACCAGAGTAATAAATTTGTAAGCAATACTTTTCAAAGTAATCAATTCGATAAAAGTAATTTATCTAGTCGCCTTGAAAAAAATCAGGTCTCAAAAAGTGAAGAAGAACCAGCAAAAGTGGAAAAAGAAGAAAAGGTTGATATTGTATTTCGTCCAAAAAGAAAAACACCATTTCGACCAAGTGAATATATTTCACCAATTTATGGTTATCAAAAGCCTCCGATAAAGGGAGAAAATGCTACTGATTATGACATTTCATCAACTATAGAAGAAATGAGAGTTGAATCTTCTAATGTACTTGAAAATTTGTTTGAAAAAGTTGAAAGCAACATTTTCGAAAAAGGAAGTTTCGGCAATCAAAATCAAGAAATAATTGATGTGTTTAATCTAGTAGAAAAAGAAGGACTTCAAACTTCAGCTAGTCAATTTGAAAATGAAGATTCACAAGCCGAAGTACATCAAAATGAAATACAAACTGCGTTGAAAGATGAAGAAGTACAACTTGAAACTCCAGAGATTGAAGCTGAAGTTCTTCAATTAGAAACTGAGGTTGAAGAGACGAATGAAGTTGTACAGGATGATGCGCATCAAGTTGAAACAGCAATGGAAGTGAAAGATGAAGAAGTACAACTTGAAACTCCAATTGAAGTTGAAGCTGAAGAGAAAAATGAAGATTTAGAAGCTGAAGTTTTTCAATTAGAAGATGAGGTTGAAGAGACGAATGAAGTTGTAAAGCAAGGTGCCCATCAAATTGAAACAGTAGTAGATGTGAAAGATGAAGTACAACTCGAAACCCTTAAAATCGAAGTAGAGGCTGAAGTTGAGATTGAAGAAGCACAGCCTGAAGTATCTATTCATGAGTCGAATGATCACAAAGTTGATACTTTGGTCCAATTTAATGAAAACGAAGACAAAGGTATTGATCTCGTTCAAAATAATGAAGAGAATGATGTTGAGTCGGGATTAACAAACGAGTCAGATGTGAATCTAAAAGAGATTAAGGAAGAAGAAGTACAGCATGAAAATTCAATTGTAGAAGCAAAAGTAGAAGAATCCGTTGAAATAAATCAACATGCTGTTACCAATTCAAATGAACAGATAAAGATTGAAAATGAAGTTAATAAAGAAGAATCTGACCCTAAACCAATCGAGAAACGTCAGAAAAAACGCCATTTTCCTTTTAATGTAATGATGCTTCGAAGTGATGTAGAGGCTTCAAGAAAAGCAAATATAATGAGACAACTTCGTGAATTACAAAATGAATCTGCTGCAACAGTAGAAAAGGTAAATGAAGAAGTTGAGATAAAACAAAATGAACAGTTGATCGAGAATGCTAGTTTATCTGAACAAAGTGAAATTTTATCTTCAAAGAAAGTTCAGCCAAGTGAAATAATTGCTGAACCAATCACAAATGACAAGACTCCTGAAGGAATTCAAGATCAGAAGGTTCTTGAACCTGAAGAAAGTAAAATAGAAACGAATTTAACTATGGAGACTAAAAATCAGATTGATCAAACTAATGAACCTGAAAGTTTAGTTGAACAACCACCAGTACTTTATGAATTACCAGAATTAGATTTATTAGTTGAACCCCCAATTGAACAATTTAATGATGGGGATTGGGTTGAAGATCAAAAGCAACTACTACAAGAAACATTACATAATTTTAATGTAGGAGCTAAAGTAATTGCTGCAACTCAAGGTCCAACAGTAACTCGTTTCGAAGTACAGCCTGATCCTGGCGTGAAAGTAAATAAAATAACGAACTTACAAGACGATATTAAATTGAGCTTAGCTGCTAGAGATATTCGTATTGAAGCTCCGATTCCTGGTCGAAGTGCAATAGGCATAGAAGTACCAAATAAAGAAAGTAAGCCTGTTTACTTAAGAGAATTAGTTAGCCAGGATAAATTTTTGCAAAGTGAATCACCTTTGACTGTTGCTCTTGGTCTTGATATAGGTGGAGAGCCTGTCTATGCAGATATTTCAAAAATGCCACACGGCTTAATTGCCGGGGCAACAGGATCTGGTAAGAGTGTGTGTATTAATTCAATTTTAGTTAGCATTTTATATAAAGCGAAGCCTCATGAAGTGAAATTAATTTTAATCGATCCTAAGATGGTTGAGCTGGCACCGTATAATCATATTCCACATCTTATTTCGCCAGTTATTACTGACGCTAGAGCCGCGACTGCTGCTTTAAAGTGGGCATGTGAAGAGATGGATCGACGTTATGATTTATTTGCTCATGCTGGAGCAAGAGATATTAAGCGATTCAATGATTTAGCGAAGAAAAAAGGTGCTTATAATGATGAGTTACCTTACTTAGTCATTATTATTGATGAATTAGCGGATTTAATGATGGTATCTCCAGGGGATGTAGAAACTTATATTTGTCGTATTGCCCAAAAAGCAAGAGCATGTGGAATCCATTTATTAGTTGCAACCCAAAGACCTTCAGTTGATGTCATTACAGGTATTATTAAATCAAATATACCGACGCGTATTGCGTTTACAGTATCTTCACAAGTAGATTCTAGAACAATTATTGATATTGGCGGAGCTGAAAAGTTACTTGGACGAGGAGATATGTTATTCTTAGATAATGGAAAATCTCAAGCAATTCGATTACAAGGCGTTTATGTTTCGGATGATGAAATCGAACATGTTGTAGAGATTGTTAAAGACCAACAAAAACCGAATTACTTATTTAACCAAGAGGAACTTGTAGCAAAAGCGGATGCACAGGATGTTGATGATGAACTGTTTGAAGAAGCAGTGGAGTTTGTCATTGATCAAAAAGGTGCTTCTGTTTCAATGTTACAAAGACGTTTTCGAATTGGATACAACCGTGCAGCTAGATTAATTGACCTAATGTTTGATCACGGGATTGTATCGAATCAAAATGGAAGTAAACCTCGTGATGTTCTGATTACGTCATTAGAGGAGATTCGTTCTGAGTGATATATTAGAAATTCGATAAAAATTAAGTAACGAATGTTAAAGTTTTTTTAACCCATACTAGAAAAAAAAGAACGATACTTTTCAGCAGGTGAAGATTCATGGAAAAAGAATTAGATTTAAAATTACAAGGTAAAATAAGCCGATTAACGAACCAAACATTTAAATTTGATGAGAGAATCGGAGAAGGCTGGTTTTCAGCTGTATATTTTTTAAAAACTAGAGAAATCATTCGAAAAAAGAAGCCAGATACTGAAGTAACTATGCAATTTTTCCAAAGAGAAAGTGCAGTATTATGTGGAACGGATGAAGCAATTGCGATTTTACAAACTTTTGCCGATCATCCAGAAAATCTTATTGTTCATTCATTAAAGGATGGAGATATGATTGAACCATTTGAAACTGTCTTAACAATTAAAGGTAAATATGCTGATTTTGGCTATTTAGAAGGAATTATTGATGGTATTTTAGCTAGACGTACTTCTGTTGCTACAAATGTATACAATGTAAAACATTCTGCAAAATCCGCAGGCATTAAAAAGCCTGTTATTTTCATGGGAGATCGTGATGATCATTTCACGACTCAAGCAGGTGACGGTTATGCTGCATTTATTGGTGGTGCAACTGCACAAGCAACTCATGCAATGAATGAGTGGTGGGGCAATGAAGGTATGGGTACAATGCCTCATGCACTAATTCAAATGTATAATGGCGATGTTGTGGAAGCTGCGCGTGCATATACAGAAGTTTATCCACAAGATGATTTAATTGTCTTAGTAGATTATAATAATGATGTCATAAACGACGCTTTAAAGGTTGCACGAGAATACGGTAGCAAATTAAAGGCTGTACGTGTAGATACATCGAAAACAATGATTGATCAGTATTTTATTGGTAATCCAGAATTATTAGGAAGTTTTGACCCTAGGGGTGTAAATCCTCCTTTAATTTTTGCTTTACGAAATGCACTAGATCAAGAAGGGTATCAGCATGTGCAAATTGTAGTAAGTGGTGGATTTACTGTAGAAAGAATCTTAGCTTTTGAGAAGCAAGGTGTACCAGTAGATTTATATGGTGTAGGCGGAAGTTTATTAAAAGTTAATATAGGCTTTACAGGTGATAATGTCGAGTTAAATGGTGTGCAACAAGCGAAAGTTGGAAGAAAGCTTCGTGAAAATCCTCGATTAGAAAAAGTAGAAATGAGCCCTAGACGATAAAGGGACAAAAAATCAATTTAAGATTGATAGTATTTTAATATAAACAGATGACATAAAGTATTTACTTTTCCATCTATTACCTCATAGTGGGATTTAAAATAAATAGTCCTATGGGAGTTTAAGTGATATAATACTAATTGCGTAAAAATTTAAGTTAGTTATCATTAAAAAAATAACTAGACTCGGCAAAGTAACAATGCATCAAATTTATAAAATATTGATGCCATTTCTTTTATTCACACATATACTGTCTAAGAGATAGGCCGTTGTATTAGTGATCGATTTTGGAGGTTCTTTTAATATGACAGTTTACCATTTTGTAGGGATTAAAGGTACTGGAATGAGTGCTTTGGCACAAATTTTACATGATTCTGGTTTGACCGTTCAGGGATCAGATTATGAAAAGCACTTTTTCACTGAAAATGAATTACGAAAAAAAAATATTACGATTTTACCATTTGATAAAGCAAATATTAAAGAAGGCCAATTCGTTATAGCGGGTAATGCATTTCCTGATACTCATGAAGAAATTGCAGCTGCTATTGAAAAAGGAATTCCGATGGCACGCTATCATAAATTCCTAGGGGAATATATGAATAAATTTACTAGCGTTGCAATTACTGGAGCACATGGTAAAACCTCTACGACAGGTTTATTAGCCCATGTAGTTTCTGGTGCTCGTCCAACTTCTTTTCTAATTGGAGATGGTACTGGTAAAGGTGAAAAAGACAGCGAGTATTTCGTGTTTGAAGCTTGTGAATACCGTCGTCATTTTCTTTCATACTTTCCAGACTATTGCATCATGACTAATATTGATTTTGATCATCCGGATTATTATAAGAGTGTAGATGATGTATTCGATGCTTTCCAACAAATGGCTGATCAAGTAAAGAAAGGTATTATTGCATGTGGAGATGACGAACATCTTCAACGAATTTATGCAAAAGTACCTGTAATGTATTATGGATTTAACGAGGACAATGATTTCCAAGCTCGAAATATCGAAAAACATACAAATGGTACAACATTTGATGTATTCGTCCGTAATACGTATTACGCTACTTTTGATATTACTGGATATGGTGATCATAGTATTTTAAATGCTTTAGCAGTAATTGCGCTTTGCCATTATGAAGAAATCGATGTTAATATTATTAAAGCTAGATTATTAACATACGGTGGCGTAAAGCGTCGTTTCAGTGAAAAACGCTTCGGAGATCAAATGTTAATTGATGATTATGCTCATCATCCAACCGAGATCCAAGCAACGATTCAAGCAGCACGTCAAAAATATCCTGACCGTGAAATCGTAGCAGTTTTCCAACCGCATACATTTACACGAACAAGTAAATTTTTAGATGAATTTGCTGGTACATTAGAAAAAGCAGATAAAGTTTACTTATGTGATATTTTTGGTTCTGCACGAGAAGATAAAGGTACTTTAACAATTGAAGATCTTTCTTGTAAAATTGCAGGTGCTGAACTATTGAATGATGACAATATCAGCAATTTACAAAACCATAAAAATAGCGTATTAATTTTTATGGGTGCTGGTGATATTCAAAAATATCAAGCAGCATACGAAAAACTATAAAAACTATTGAACCCGTTTATGAATGATCATAAACGGGTTTTTTGTTATTTTGAAAAAGCTTGTTTTACAAAAATTGCTTATAAAGAAGGTAAATTGTAAAGACAAAAAGAATATGTCATACGAATGAACAGGGTAAGGAGTGAAATGATTGAATAATCACTTTGATGTAATTATTGTTGGAGCAGGCGCTATGGGAATGGCAGCAGGATATTATTTATCAAAAGGAAATCAGAAAATATTATTAATAGATTCTTTTGATCCACCACATAGTTTTGGTAGCCATCACGGCGATACTAGAATCATTCGTCATGCATATGGAGAAAGTAGAGAATACGTACCTTTAGCATTACGGGCACAAAAATTATGGGAAGAGTTAGAACAATTGTCTGGAAAACAATTATTCTCGAGAACAGGCGTTTTATGTGCTGGTGCACCTGGCTCGACTTTTACGAATGAAGTAATAAATAGTGCAAAAGAATTTTCGTTGCCGCTTGAAATAATGGATTGTAACGCGATCAATGCAAGATGGCCCGGTTTACGTTTACCGAAAGGATTTATAGGTTGTTTAGAAACGTCTTCCGGCATTCTTTTTAGCGAAGAATGTGTTCGGGCGTATAAAGAACTATATATCAAGAAAGGAAATAGTCTTCAAACAAACTCACCTGTTGTGGATATTGAGGTAGGTACTAATAAGACGCAAGTGCGTACAGAGAATGCTGTTTACACAGCGGATAAACTTGTAGTATGTGCAGGCGCATGGTCTGGCAAAATTCTTGAAAAGACAGGTATTCATATACCTGTAAAACCTACGCGTAAAACTGTTGCTTGGTTTGAATGTGATCATCAACTATATGATTCTAGTTCGCTACCAGCTTTTACGATTGATCTAATTGATCGACATTATTACGGCTTTCCAAGTATTCATAATAGCGGACTAAAAATTGGTCGACATGATGGAGGGCAAATTGTAGACCCTGATCAATTTAATCGAGAATTTGGAGAGTTTATTGAAGATGAAACGGATTTGAGAAATTTCTTAAGTGAATATATGCCACTTGCAAATGGTAGATTAGTAAAAGGGAAAACATGCTTATATACAATGACTCCGGACGAACACTTCATCATTGACCAACATCCAGAATACAATAATTTAATCATTGCCACAGGTTTCTCAGGCCATGGCTTTAAGTTTGCAAGCGTTGTAGGCGAGATTATTGCTGACCTAGTAACAAATCAGAAATCTGCTTTTGATTTGAGTATGTTTTCATTAAACCGATTTTTAAACTGCAAATAAAACAGGCAAATCTACAAATAAAATTATGAAAACTGCAAATAAGACATCCGAATCATGTAGAAACGCTGTGAATGGATCAAAAAATAAATGGAATAACACTAAAACAGATTGAGTTACGGTCAAATCAAATGAAAATGGATAAAAACTATAAAAAATCTTTTAAATTAATCTTAAAATAATGATTCGCAAATATTTCACCTAAGTTCAACTTTAATACGAAGTTCACTTTGTGTTCGTCTTTCTCGATGTTGAGTATGTTAGAGTGATTATGATCGATTTCTGAGAGATAGCCAATAAGCTATCTCTTTTATTTTCTACTTACCTTCATCATACTCATCATTCCGTCATCCCCTACACTTAATATTTCAGCAATATTGTGCTAGTAATCCGAAACTTTATCTAGAGATAATTTAAGGTGTAATAATTATAATTTATTAAAAATACTGAAAATTTTGGAAGCGCTTTAGAAACGGTTAAGTAAGTAGTTATTTGATTACTTACTATTTTTTACAATTTTTATATCTGAAAAGTAAAAAAAGGGGGTATTCTTTTGAAGGAAAAAAAATTTATGATGGATGATGCACCGCTTAATAAGTTCCATATTCGTATTACTGGACTTACTTTTGGATCGAATTTTTCGGATGGCTATGCTTTAGGAATTATAGGTATGGCACTTTCGCTACTAGGTCCTCAAATGAAATTAAATTCTGTATGGGAAGGATTAATCGGTAGTTCCGCATTAATCGGACTTTTTTTCGGTAGTCTGTTTCTTGGTGGATTGTCAGATCGCATTGGGAGGCAGAAAATCTATTTAGCAAACTTTATTATTATTACAATCGCATCTGCCCTGCAGTTTTTTGTTCACGATCCATATACGCTTTTTGCATTAAGGATTTTAATCGGTATTGCACTAGGAGGAGATTATGCAGTAGGATCTACTTTACTTGCGGAGTTTGCACCTAGAAAGTATAGAGGTATGTTATTATCATCATTAAACGTTTTATGGACAGTTGGATATGTAGCTTCAAATCTAGTTGGTTATTATTTAGAAAAAACAGGTCCAGATGCATGGCGTTGGATGTTAGTGAGTGCTGCACTTCCTGGTTTAATTGTCTTACTTTTACGTTTTGGCACACCGGAGTCTCCACGTTGGTTATTAAAGATGGGCCGTGTTGAAGAAGCACGTGCTATTGTAAGAAAGTATATTGGTGAAAATGCTGTAATGGATGAAACAGTTGACGTTCATTCTACACATGCATACAAAATGACTGATTTATTCAATAAGCAGCTTTGGAAACGTACAACATTCGGATCACTTTTTTATATGTGTCAAGTAGTTCCATATTTCGCAATCTATACATTCCTACCAACTATTTTAAGTAAATTGGGATTTGAAGAAACATTTGGTGTAGACATGGTTCTAAACCTGTTCCTTCTAGTAGGAGCGTTAGCTGGTGTATGGTGTACTGAAAAGTTAACTCGTAGAGGGTTTACAATTAATACATTTATTATTTTAACGATTTCATTGTTCGCATTAACAGTTTTACCACAAGGTCTCCATACAATCGCAATTATCGTGTTTGCAATCTTTACATTTGTCATGTCAGCAGCTTCTAATTTAACATTAGTGTATCCTGCTGAACTATTTCCTACCGAGGTACGTGGAACTGGAGTTGGCTTGACAACAGCAGTTAGTCGAATTGGTTCAGCTGTTGGTACATTCCTATTACCGATAAGTGTTAGTTCAATGGGAATGGCACCTTCTATGATCGGAATGTCTATTATTCTATTCATTGGTACAATTGTTTCGATCGCTTGGGCACCGGAAACAAAATCACTTTCATTAAATGAAGCTAGTAATCCATTACTTGAAGGCGATCAGCCTGAACCAAATAAACGATCAGTATCAAGTCACTAAACTTAAGATATTCAATGTTAGAGGTGTTTTGATGACAAGGAACGATTTTTTTCAACCAAAAAATATAAAAGAGGTTATTCTTGGAGACCATGAGTTATCAGTTAATGAAGTAATTGCTGTTGCACGATATGGTGCAAAAGTATCATTTACAGAAAACTATTATCTTAGAATAAATAAGTCTCGTAATCTAATTGAAAAGTTTCTTGAAGAAGAAAGAGCGGTTTATGGGGTAACTACAGGATTTGGAAGCAATGTAACTGAAGTTATTTCAAAGGAAGATGCTCATACTCTTCAACGAAATATTGTCCGTTCTCATGCCGTTTCTGTAGGGGAACCACTTGAAAAAGAAGTGGTAAGAGCCATTCAATTAATGGTTTTAAATAATATAGGTCAAGGTTATTCAGGCGTTAGAATAGAAGTGTTAGAGCTAATAGCATCCATACTTAATCATGATATATTGCCGTTTGTACCTGGCGAGGGATCTGTAGCATATTTATCACCTGAGGCTCATATGGCGCTAGTGTTAATGGGAGAGGGAAAAGCTTGGTATAAGGATGATTTATTAAGCGGCCACGAGGCGTTGGAACGGGCCGGTCTAAAACCAGTAACCTTCGAATGTAAAGAAGGACTTGCACTATTAAGCGGTACTACATCAGCCACAGCATTTGCTGTACTCTCGATATATAATGCTATTCAAGCTGTTAAAACAGCAGATATTGCTGGTGCTATGTCACTAGAAGCATTGAAGGGAACGATAAAAGCTTTAGATCCTCGACTGCACTCGGTAAAAAAACATGTGGAACAAGCAAAGACAGCTCGAATCGTTTCAAAAATTCTAGATGGAAGTGAGATTGCGGAACAGTATAAAGACTATCGATTACAAGATGCACTTAGTCTTAGATGTATACCGCAAGTTCATGGGGCGGTTAAGAAGGTATTTAAAAATGCATTGGAAAATATTCATAATGAAATGATGTCTTCTAGTGATAATCCGATTATTTGGCCGGAGGAAGAAGACGGTTTTGCATTAATGGGTGGAAATTTTGATGCTTCCTATGTGGGAATTGATGCAGATACAATTTGTATAGGTATGGCAAACTTAGCAAAAATAACAGAACGTCGTATTGATCGATTAGTAAATTATCATGTAAGTGAACTCCCTAGTTTCTTAGTTGTCAATCCTGGTTTAAATAGCGGCTATATGATTCCGCAATATACCGCAGCAGGATTACTCAATGAAATAAGGGTTCTGTCGCATCCAGCAACGATTGATAATACATCTACATGTGCTAATCAAGAGGATGTTGTTAGCTTTGCTTATTTCGCTGCTAGGAAAGCCTATCAGATTTCAAAAAAACTTGAACATATTTTAGCAATCGAACTAATGGTTGCCACTCAAGCACTAGAATTCCATGATACACTAAAACCGTCACCGGTAACGGAAAGTGTATATCAGTTAATTAGAAATCAAGTTCCAGCAGTTGAAGAGGATCGCTATTTTTATCATGATATTGAAACAATTCGTAATCAAATTCATGATGGAGATATTGTTGAACTTGTTGAAGAGAAAATAGGCGCTATGGAATTATGAAAATTATAAGGGAGCAGTTATACTCTAAGAGTAGGACAGCTTCTTTTTTTATTGTTCAATCATTTTGATACTTACTACCAAACGTTCAACTAAGAAAAATCATAAGCTAAAAAGGGGAAATTAAGATGAATCGAGTTGCTACTCAATCAGCTTTTTCAAATTTGTTACTTTCTGGTACACTCGTCCATATAGGAAATTTTGATGAAGTTCAAAAAACATGTGGCATTAATACTTTTCCAAATATTGTAATGGTGATTTCGATTGATCGCTATCCTGATTTAGCAGTAGAAAACCCAAAGCAGTGGAAACAAGAAATTGGCCATGAACTAATCAATCAAATTGATCAGACGATCGGAGTTTCTTATTTATGGAACTGGGTAGAAGAGGGTGTGCTTGCTCTTCTAATTGAACTAGATGAAGTAGATAGTGAAATCGAGTTCAATAAAAAGATTTATAGTATGGCAGAAGAAATTCAAAATTCATTGGATAAGGTTCAGATTTCAGTTTCAATTGGAATAGGTAAAAAATATAGTGATCCTTATTTGTTATATCACTCTTTTGAAGAGGCTAGAAAGTCAATGTCAGGTCGTTTTTTTCAAGGGAACAAACTGATATTTCATAGCGGTATTAAACCAGTGGAAGAAACTACACTAAGAGCATTATCAACCGAAGACCGTATTGAATTATTAGCACTTGTTCGAATTGGTGATGAAGAAGGTGTAGTCAAGCGATTAAAAAGTTTCCTTGATAAGGTAGCAAATGCATGCCGATTAAATGAAGACGTATTTAAGACTGAAGTAGTCGATTTAATTATGTTAATCTCTAGGGTTGTAGTCGAGTCAGGCGTGAATGCGACACTCATCATGTCAAAAAATGCTCAAATAATTCAAGAACTATATCATATTATTCGCTATGATAAATTCGAAAAAAAGGTTTGTGAATATGCTTACTGGTTAACGCTTCAAATAGCCAATTCATTTATTAATCAGATGACTCCTGTTATTCGTAAAGCAACTAAGTATATTCAAGAAAATCATCAAACTAGTATAACACTAGAAGAAATCGCTCAATATTGTTGCGTAAGTAAATATCATTTCAGTCATCTATTCAAAAAAGAAATGGGTACTAGTGTGATCGATTTTTTAAATAGAATAAGGATTGAAAAATCAATGTTTTATTTAGAAATGACTGATTTAAGTATGCAAGAAATTGCTACACGAATTGGTTTTCAAGATTCAAATTATTTTAGTCGTATATTTAAAAAATACATAAAAAGTAGCCCTTCTGAATATAGGGCTACTAAATATCCACAATTAAATTTAGTGTTAGAAAATTAAAATGTGGATGCAGGGTTTAAGGTTAAGGAGAAGGTTCTAAAAGACGCTTCTTATCCTTAATCCTGCCTTTCTAATCTTGTTGCATAAGGGTAAAGTGGATCTAATAATTGGAATTCATAAGTAATTCCATCGACTTTTCCTACCACCTTTTCACTGTCATAAAGCTCCAACATGAAACCGGCCATTTCTTTTGCAGTATGATATTTTGGTAGAACGCCTTCGAATTTAATGTTTTCTTCTAAATCATAGGATACTTTTGCAAATTCTGTTTCAGTTGCAGCTGGTGCTAATACTTTCGCTTGCATTTTTGCACCTTTTTCTTTTAATTCATGAGCTAGCCCTTCTGTAAAGGCACTTACATAGAATTTTGTCGCACAATATGTGATGGCATTACCAATAATTGTATACCCTCCACCAGATGACACATTGATAACTTGTGTACCTTCGACTGTTGAATAATCGCGTACGTATAGTGAAGTTAAAATCGTTAAAGCTTCAATATTCAAATTAAGCATACTTTCAATTTTTGCTAAATTTTGTTCACCAACAGAAGCGAAATTACCAAAACCTGCATTATTAATCCAAGTTTCAATCTCATATTCTTTAAGTCCTTCATATAAATTATAAGCATTTTTAACAAGAGATAAATCAGCTGCTTTTATAATCACATCAAGATCTGAATTCAATTTACCGATTTCTGATTTTAATTTTTCAAGTTCTTCCGTTCTACGAGCAACGATGATTAAGTTCTTTCCACGTGCGGCAAACGCAAGAGCTGATTCATAACCAATTCCAGAACTAGCACCTGTAATGACAGTATATTTTTTCATCTAAATTCCTCCCAATAATTTGGTTTATACTAAAATTATATTAATTGTGTATCAGTTACGGATTCATTATACTGGTTAGAGTAAACTCTAAGTCAAACTGTTTTTATTTTAGACTAAAAACTGGAGGTACTTATGTATTCAATTGGTGAAGTCGCTCAGATGTTAGGAATAAGCACACATACATTACGTTATTATGAAAAAGAACAAATCATTCTTCCTGATCGAAATGCAAATGGTGAGAGGCTGTATTCTGAATCACACATTCAGTGGTTAAGATTTGTCCTTAAGCTAAAAGAAACGCAAATGCCAGTTAATAAGATTAAAGAGTATGCACATTTATATACAGAAGGTGAGCACACTTCATTGGCTAGGTTGGATTTATTAGTTGAACATAAACAGTCCATTGAACATCAGCTTAAAACATTAGAAGAAACGAATAAAATGTTAGAGCAAAAAATCAATTTTTATAAAGAGGTAATTCAAAATAAAAACATAGTCCATAAATAAAACCTTATTGGGAAAATCCAATAAGGTTATTATTTTTATTCGACTCTTTCCTTTTTTCGAAGACCCGCAAATCCTAATAATCCAAGAAGCCCAAGCCATCCATAATTGAAATGATTATTATTGGTATTGTCAGTAGTATTTAATGTGTTAGTAACAGGTGTAGGCGTTACACTTACATTTCGTCGATAATAATTCCCATCATTATTTACTGGATTATTTACTCCATTATTGGTATTTAACATGTCATTTGTTGTATTTTTTATATTATTTTTAGTATTATAATACCCTTCTTTAACCGTATTTTTTGTGTCATTTACAACGTGGTTTGGATCATTAAAATTATTGTTGAAATCTCTTTTGATATGTTTACCATTATGATCATAGCTTGGTTCTAATTGTGTAGCGTCAGGTCCAGTTGAAGCAGCATGAACATTGGCTGAAATGATAAATGATAATGAAACTGTGCATAATGTAAGACAAATTTTATTCATCTTTAACCCTCCTTCTTTATGCAGTAATATTTTGTGCATCTTTAGAAGGAATATATGTGGGAAAAAAGTCCATTAAATAATTGCGCTAGTTTTATTCGAATTTGCTGAATGATACCAGAAATAACAAAGCGTGGTAATCAATAACAAATCAACAAAGTCCCCTCCATAATACATTAAGACCGCACCATTTTGAACATCATTAAAACCGAAACGGTCTAATGGATTTGAAAAAAGAAACTTCGATAAAATATCATGACCTGCTAATGCGAGTATCATAATTAATGAGCGAAACAAATAGCTGAATTTATGGGAAAACGGTTCAATCGCAATAATTGAGATTGTAAAAAGATATCCGGAAAAAAACAAATGAAGATGAACAAAGTATAACAAAAAGGTACTCTCATGAATTAAGTTAAACACTGTGGAGGTATATAATACCCAAAGTCCTCCGATATTTAAAAGCATTGTTGTAATAGGATGAGTTAATAGTCGAACTGGAGCACTTCTTAAAATACGTGTCACACGCCTTGCATGTTGAGTTTTTAATGTTGTTAATAATAATGTAATCGGTCTAGATAAAGCGATAAAAAATGGAGCGAGCATACCTAGTAACAAATGCATAATCATATGGAAAACAAAAAGGTGATGGCTTAGTTTTGCAATTGGTCCAATAACCGAAACGAATATACAAACAAAACCAGTTACCCATAATATAGAGCGTAATTTTGGCCAGGGCTTTTTTTTATGTTTTTTCGAAGCAACCAAATATCCAACAATAAAAATTAAAATTAATAAAATAATGAGTAGATCAAACGAATAATTATCTCTCAAATTGACAACCTTTATTTCGAGTTTTAAAAATTAGAATGCAACCGATCAATGTCATAATAGAAGCAGTAATATTCCAAGTTAAATCATAGGGCATAATATCGACGTTATATCTAATTTGATGAAGCTTCATCCATTTATGCTGAACTGTTCCGTCATAAAGTTGAAACAAACCTGCTCCGAGTAAAACTCCGCCGATCCATCTTTTAATAAAGAGTGACTTTTTTCTCCTTAAATTCGCAAACATAAATAAGGAGCCAATCGTTGCGAACCAACTAAAAGCATGAAACAGACCATCAGAGATCAGCCCCAAACTTGTTGTTGATTTATCGTAAAAATGATGCCAATGGAGAAGTTGATGGAAAACTGCTTCATCAAAAAATGCCACCAATCCAAGGCCAAATAAAATTCCAGACCATAAATTTAAATAAGAATAATTAGCTGAATTCTCTTGAGTAGTCATAAAGACATCTCCTTTCGAAATGGTATATTTTTCATTTTGCCCCAATTTTATCTGTCAAATCGTAATTAGTAAAAATTACAATTCAACCAAAAACGTTACATGGGAAATATAAAGATTGTGATTGTTTTTAGTTATACAAAACACGGAGGTTATATGGATAAAAAACAAACGCGGAGTTTATGGGCGCTATCTACAGTACCTCTTGTAATGACTTTAGGTAATTCAATGTTGATCCCCGTACTTCCACAATTAGAACAACAATTAAATATATCTGGCCTTAAAGTTTCGATGATTATTACTGTTTATTCAGTTTTTGCAATCATTCTTATCCCTATAGCTGGTTATTTGTCGGATTTATTTGGAAGGAAAAGAGTAATCATTCCAAGTTTAATTATTGCGGGAATTGGAGGAGCCTTAGCCGGCTTTGTTTGTTGGAAATTAGAAAATCCTTACGCTTGGTTAATTGTTGGGAGAATCATTCAGGGGATTGGTTCTGCTGGGGCAATGCCCGTTGTTATTCCGTGTGTGGGAGATATGTTTAAGGATGAAAATGAAGTGAGTAAAGGATTAGGCTTAGTTGAGACATCGAATACTTTTGGAAAAGTACTAAGTCCAATACTTGGTTCAGTATTAGCAGCGGTTGTTTGGTATTTACCATTTTTATCAATACCGTTCCTTTGCTTAATTTCAATTATTTTAATATTAATTTTTGTAAAACCACCAAAACAACCTATGAGGTCAAAAAGAAAAGATAAAAGAAAGAAAAAATTTAAAATGTTTATTAGATCAATTCGAAAAATATTTCGAAATAATGGCAAATGGCTTTATACGATATTTATACTAGGTGCGATTATCATGTTCATATTATTTGGTATGCTTTTTTATTTATCAAAAATATTAGAAAAACGCTATCACATAATTGGCATATGGAAAGGATGTGTGTTAGCGATCCCACTCGCTGCTTTATCATACACATCTTATAAGACTGGTAAAAAAATTGGAAATC
Organism: Gottfriedia sp. NPDC057948; assembly: GCF_042887255.1. NCBI lineage: Bacteria > Bacillati > Bacillota > Bacilli > Caryophanales > Bacillaceae > Gottfriedia > Gottfriedia sp. NPDC057948. The sequence goes on along the minus strand of NZ_JBHVPN010000005.1, from coordinate 114,951 downwards.
AAAAAAATGCAATGAAAAAATACATTGTCATCGGATTTATCTTAATAAGTATTTCTTTTATCCTGCCGATAATCAATAAAGATATATATATGATTATCACGAGTTTATTGATTAGTGGGATTGGAATCGGAATGTCTTTACCAAGCTTAGATGCATTAATAACAGAGGGGATTGAGAAGGAACAAAGAGGGACTATTACTTCTCTTTATAGTTCTTTACGGTTTGTGGGGGTAGCAGCGGGACCTCCAGCTTTTGCCTATTTAATGAGTAAACCAGATAATTATATGATGTATTTTTCCATAATTTTAGGAGTTCTTGGTCTTATATTGTCAATTAAATATATTAAGCCTAACGAAGATTCAGAAACCGCTAAATCCACTTAAAACAAATCTAGAAATGGCGGAGACTTAAACATAACCGAAACTACAAAATGTTTTCCAGTTCCAGAATTTCCTAATATGCCGAATGAACATAGCCCAGGTTTATATGATTTAAATAATTAAATTTAAAAACTCCTTACAAAGTAGGGAGTTTTAAATTTACCTGTATATTTGCTGACTAAGTAACGCTATTTTTTAAACATATCGTCCATAATCAGGTTTGGCGATTGTGTTGAAGTTTTTAACTAAGTAGTCTAATTTCTCATTTAAATCGTCTTCTAGCAATGGAAAGCCGTGACCTGTTATTGCTCTTTTAGGGTGTAAAGCCTGCAGTTTTTTTACAGAATTCAATGCTGCCTCCCAATCTGTCGTCAAATATCTAGGTGGACCATTTATTTCTCTTGGTTGAGTTAGAACGGAATAAATAGAGTCCTGTTTAACATTAACAAAGGCGTCTCCAGCAATCAATAATTGATCATCATTTCTAAAAAGTGAAATATGTCCAGGTGAATGACCCGGTGTGTGGATCCATTGCCAATTTGGCATTTCAGGTACAGAACCATCTGCAGGAAGAACATGGATATATTCTCCTAAATTAATTCCTTCGTTTGGGAACAATGGAGATAACTTTGCTATTAATCCACCTTCAACAGTGCCATCTGGTTCTGGGTAATTCTTTTCTCCTGTTAAATATGGTAACTCTTTTTCATGTGCATAAACAGGAATATTGAATTTTTTTATTAAGTCAAAGATTGCCCCGATATGATCAAAATGTCCATGAGTAAGGATGATTGCTTTTAATTTGTGTTTTTCACCGAATCGTTTTTTAGCTAATTCCATAATATTATCAAATGATTTTGGCATACCGGCATCAATTAATACCCACTCATTTGATAAATTAGGATTACCGTATAAGCAAAAATTCACAATTTGATTTGTTTCATAAAATAAATCATTCGCTAATTCCATCCCATTACCACTCGATATCGATGTAATAGGCATATAATGAAATTCCTTATTCATTTTTTGTAAATCATCTGAGTTATTCATACGATCCTCCATTTAAGACTTATGTTGATTAACTTTTTTAGTCTTCTTTTCTAAGAGTTTTTTATTCTGATGGAGATAAAAAGCAAATTGAATTAAACCCATTCATTTAACAAAAGCTAATTATAAAAATAAAAAAGGTAGTGAATATATGCATACAGTTTGGAAAGGTACAATCAGCATGGGACTAGTTACAATCCCTGTAAAGTTGTTTTCAGCAGTTGAGGATAAGGATTTAAAGTTTCGTCAATATCATAAGGATTGTAAAACACCGATCTCTTATAAAAAAGTGGCTAGTTGTGACGATGAAGTTACTCCCGAAGAAATTATTAAAGTATTTGAAACACCAAATGGTAGAGTTGTGGAAATTACAGAAGAGGAAATGAATAAATTAAAAGAAGAATTTGAACTAAAAACTGTATCAATCATTGATTTTGTCAAACTAGCAGAAATTGATCCAGTGTATTTTGATCGAACTTATTATATTGGTCCGGATTCTGGTGGAACAAAGGCATATGCTTTACTTTCGGAAATATTGAAGAAAAGTAAGAAAATCGGTCTTGCAAAAATTACAATTCGTAGCAAACAGCATTTAGCTGCTATTCGTCCATATAAAAATGCGATTATTCTTGAAACATTACATTTTCCAGATGAGATTAGAGCAATTGAAAATCTGCCAGGTGGTGTTCCTGAAAAGGCTGGATTGGCGGAGCGTGAACTACAGGCTGGTATGATGCTAGTTGAACAGCTAACGACAACGTTTAATCCAGAAAACTATACCGATACTTATCGTACAGCTTTAGAGCAATTAATTTCGGAAAAAGTTAATAAAAATGATTATATCGCGACAGGGCAGGAGAAACCGGCAGAACAAAAAAATGTTGTTGATTTAATGTCTGCACTACAAGCGAGTATCGATCGAACAAAAGGACAAGCAACACCTCCGAAAAAGCCTAAAACTAAAGCGCCTAAAAAAGCAACGAGTTAAATAGGAGGTAGTAATGGAGCTAGATCCAATTTTTCCTTTTGAGCCTATTTCTTCAGATATTGTACCAAATGGTCCTGAATGGATTTCGCAAATAAAATGGGACGGTGTTAGAATCCTAACCTATTTTGATGGGAAAGAAGTTAAATTATTTAACCGGAAATTAAATGATCGTACAAATATTTTTCCAGAGCTAACAAATATAAAATCCTATTCGACTGCTCAATCAATCATTTTAGACGGGGAGGTCATCGCTCTCGATCAAAATGGCAATCCATCGTTTCATGAGGTAATGCGAAGGGATGGAATTAGACGCATGGATCGGGTTGATTCCGCTATAGAAGCTGTACCTATTTACTATATGATTTTTGATATTCTTTTTTACAATGGAAAATGGGTTACGCAATTATCTCTCCAAGAGAGACAAAATTTATTAGTAGAAGAAATCCAACCTAATAATCAAATTCAGTTAGTTCCAAATAATACTGATGGAGTTGCTTTATTTGAAGTTGCGAAACAACATAACTTAGAAGGTATCGTATGTAAAAATTTAAAAAGTAAATACTTGGTCAATGGTAAGCACAATGCGTGGCAAAAAGTAAAAAATTATAAGGACGTTATTGCTGTAATCGGTGGGGTAACGTATCGTTCTGGAATTGTTAATTCTATTTTAGTAGGACTTTATAACGAAAATAATCAACTCGTGTTTATTGGACATGTTGGAACAGGAAAATTAACGAAAACAGAATGGAAAGACCTAACTACAGTCATTAATACGATAAAAATAGAAAACAATCCATTCAGTAGCCAACCAAAAAGAATAAAGGAAATTCAATGGATTCAACCATTGTTAACTGTAAAAGTTCAATTCATTGAATGGACAGAAGGTCATTCATTAAGACAACCAAGTATCCAAGCTTTTATCGAAAAAGATCCTAAAGAATGTACTCTTACAGATTAGGGGATTTTGATATGAATCATTATTTTTTTCAAAAACGTAATAAAATTTATACAGGCAATTTCTTTATTTTAGGTTTCAATATAAAAGAAGAATCCTTTTTAGTAGGACTTAAAAAAGAAAATGATATTTTGCAAATGGGGTCCTTCTCAAATGGACTTAGTGAGGAAGAAAAGGGGATATTGATTAAAGCAATCGAAGCAAATAAAAAAAGCAAAAAAGGTAATATAAAATTTGTAGAGCCTGGGATTTGTATTGAACTTGAGTTTCAAAGTATAGAAGACAAAGACAATCAATTAACAAATGCAAAATTTATATCCTTTCAATTAAAGCATGCATGGAATGAATGTACTTGGGATGGCTTACTATTAGGTAATCTTGATTTGGAGGAAGAATTAACGCTTACCAGTCCTGAAAAAGTAATATGGAAGGATCCATATATAAATAAAGAGAGCTTTGTTTCGTATTTAGCTCAAATATCAACATATATGCTTCCATTTCTAAAAAATCGTTTATTAACATCGATTCGTTTTCCAAATGGAATAGACGGTGAATCTTTTTTTCAAAAAAACTGTCCAGATTATGCTCCGGGTTTTATTAAAACCGAAGAACATGAGGGAAATAATTTTATTATCTGTAATGATGTATCTACATTGCTATGGTTAGGAAATCAATTAGCGATCGAATACCATATTCCTTTTCAAACATATAAAGCCAATAACCCGATTGAAATCGTATTCGATTTAGATCCACCTAATACAGATGCATTTCCTTTAGCAATAAAAGCCGCATTGGAAATGAAATTAATCTTTGATTCTTTTCAAATAAAAAGCTACCCAAAGGTATCAGGAAGTAAAGGAATTCAAATTCATATTCCGATTAAAGAAAATTCTCTTACCTATGATGAAACAAGAGTATTTACATCTTTTATTGCACATTATTTAATTGAAAAGTTTCCAGATGATTTTACGATTGAAAGATTTAAAAAAAATCGAGGGAATCGTCTTTATATTGATTATGTACAACATGCAAAAGGAAAAACCATTATTTCCCCATACTCTACAAGGGGAAAGGAAAAACCAACAGTTGCAACGCCTCTATTTTGGGATGAGGTAGATGATCAATTAAAAATTGAAACTTTTACAATCCCGTTTGTACTAAAGCGGTTAGAAAATAGTTCTTGTCCAATGAATGATTATTTTGATCAAGAAAACAATTCTTTAATTGACTTAATTTCAAAAATTAAGGAAAACGAATCAAAGTAAAAACTCCCTAATTATATTGAATAAGGGAGTTTTTTTATTTTCTATATTTCAATGATTATTGGTAAAATCATCGGTTTTCTCTTTGTTTTCGTAAATAAAAATTGTCCAAGAGACCTTTTAATATTTTGCTTCATAACTCCCCATTGGAGTTTGTTTTCATCAAGTAATTCGTTTATGGATGATGTGACGATTTGGTTTACTTCCTTCAATAAACTTTCTGAATCACGCGCATAGACAAATCCTCTTGAAATTGTATCAGGACCTGATATTATTTTTCTTTCCATTTTATTAATGGTGATGACGATTACAAGCATGCCATCTTCAGCAAGTTGTTTTCGATCTCTAAGAACAATGTTACCAACATCTCCTATACCCATTCCATCAACATAAATATTTCCTGCTGGAATTCTTCGGCTTTGAATTGCTTCTGATTGTAGTATATCGACTACATCACCATTTTTAATAATAAAAATATTATTTCGTTTAACACCAACAGATTCAGCAAGTGAACGATGATGGTGAAGCATTCTGTACTCACCATGAATCGGAATGAAATATTTTGGCTTCATTAATGTAAGCATGAGCTTAAGCTCCTCTTGATAAGCATGACCAGAAACATGCATTCCAGTCGAGCTTCCTGACCCATAAATGACATTTGCTCCGAGATTGTAAAAATTATCGATAATTTTAGAAACGCCGCGTTCATTACCAGGAATAGGTGAAGCAGCTAAAATTACAGTATCACCAGGATAAATGTCAACTCCTCTAAAGGTGGAGCTAGCTAGTCGAGCAAGTGCTGCAAGGGGTTCACCTTGACTACCTGTGCATAAAATTGTAATTGCTTCAGGTGCGAAATTATTAATTTCATCTTTATCAATTAACATACCTTCAGGGATTGATAAATATCCTTGCTCCATCGCAACCTGAACAACATTCACCATGCTTCTACCTAGTAGAGCTAATTTCCGATTTGTGATAATCGATGCATCAACTATTTGTTGAACGCGATGTACATTCGAAGCAAATGTTGAAATAATGACCCTTTGTTTTGCCTTCATAAAAGCATCTACTATATGCTCTCCAACAATCCGTTCGGATGGTGTAGAACCTGGCCGTTCAGCGTTTGTGCTCTCTGATAAAAGTAATAAAACACCTTTGCTACCTATTTCGGCCATTTTATGAATATCTGGATATTGATTGTTAACAGGAGTTAAATCAAATTTAAAATCTCCAGTATGTACTACAGTGCCTTCCGGCGTTTCAAATACGATACCTAAACAATCAGGTATACTATGATTTGTCTTGAAAAATGAAATCGAAAAATGTTCAAATTTAATAACTGAATCGGAATCGATTAAAATTAGTTCAGTTTCCCCTAATAATCCATGCTCTTTTAATTTAAGCTCAATTAGTCCAAGCGTTAATCTCGTTGCATAGACTGGAATATTTAATTGTTTCAAGAGATAAGGGATTCCACCAATATGGTCTTCATGACCGTGCGTAACAAATAAGCCTTTAATCTTTTCTTGATTTTCCTTTAGATACGTAATATCTGGAATGATTAAATCAACACCTAATAAACTCTCATCAGGAAACTTAGAACCGCAGTCTATTAGAATAATTTCTTTTAAGTATTGAATAGCATACATATTTTTTCCAATTTCATTAATACCACCTAAGGCAAAGACCGATAGCATACTTTTTGTTGGACTCAAAATCGTATTCCTCCTAGTACATTGAAAAGTATAAACATTTCCCTTAAAGAAATTGCCATATATTTCTTAGTATGTACGTATGCATTAAAATCATTCAATCGTGGTTTTGTATAAAAAAATGAGCCGCGGTATTAACCGAGCTCATTTTTGGATCATTCTTCGAAATAATTTTTAAATGGTTTTTTAGGTGTATGTGTTTCGTTACGATAATAAGGATTATCCACAATAGAATCTTTAGGATCCAAATTTGTTTTTATAACTAATGACGGTCCCGTTGTACCATGTTCAGCAATAATCCGATCGTTTAATTCATTAAAATCAGGAAGTTTTTTATTCCCTGGTTGTAATGGTTCAGACATAAAACCACCTCCTGACAATAGGATGGTTTCTCCAAGGAAAATTATGTATTTGAGTAAGAAAAAAGAAGAACTTAAATAAGAATCAAAGGATGTGTACTTAATTTTGCAATGTACATACTGATTAAAGAGTTAGGTCAACTAAAAAGGGTGGAATTAGGAATGACAGTAATAGAGAAATTAGCAAGTTCTTTAGGTCGTAGAGATGAGGAGCCTAATATTGAATTAGCGATTCAAATTGTGGATCATAATGATGAAAATGCTGTAAAAGAGCTGATCGAAAATCTTACCAACAAAAATAAAAACATCCAGAATGATTGCATAAAAGTTTTATATGAAATCGGTGATCGCAAACCATCTTTAATATCTGATTATACTAATGAATTGTTTTCTCTTTTAGAAAGTAGAAATAATAGGATTCAATGGGGAGCAATGACTGCTTTAAACAGTATTACAAGTGACGTTCCTGAAATAATCTATTCAAATATCCAAAAAATCATTGTTGCAGGTGACAATGGTTCAGTCATTACTAAAGATCAAGTTGTAAATATCCTTATAAAATTATGTTCCATTAAGCCATATGCTGAAGAGTCATTTAATTTGCTTATTAATCAATTAGTTAAAAGTCCAACTAACCAACTCCCGATGTATGCGGAAAGATCGATGTCTATTATTAATGAAGAAAATAAAAATTTATTTATTGAGACACTAACTTCTAGGTTGGAAGAAATTGAAAAAGAAACAAAAAGAAAACGAATCGAAATGGTCATAAAAAAAATTAGGTAAGAATGATGAATTTGAATCAAACAAAATGTGTACTTTTGGTAAAAGTTCTAGAATGAAAGAAAATTACCTTTAATCAAAGTATTAGAGTAGGACTAAATGAATTTAACAGTTTCACAAGATTATAGTTTTAATAAGTCAATGGAGAAAGTATGGCATGCACTTACGGATGAGAAAACTCTTTCGAAATGGGTACTACCTAATGATATTAAACTTGTCATTAGACATAAATTTAACTTTCGATTGGAGCAAAGTTTTTAGATAACATCGATAAAAGCGAACGGATCAGTTTAGAGCTGGTCCGTTTTTTTAGATTGATTATTAGGATATTGTAATAGGAAAGAAAATCACTTGCGATAAAAATCGACAGGATTTCTAGTTTTATTTTTGTTTCCCTATCTTTTTTTGAAGAAAATGTTCGAATTATAAAAAAACTTTTATTTGATAAAATTTATGAAATCTAAAATTCTGTCAAATCTCATTATAATAAAACTATCAAAAGAGAGAGGAAGATGGGGGAAATGAAAAAGAGAATCAAAAAAAATGTTACGACCCTAGCAGTAACAACTGGTCTTGTAACTAGCGTATTTAATCCAATTTCTATTCAACACAGCGTACATGCACAATCAACGTCAAAAGTTGAACAAGTTTTATCGGCTCTTACACCAGCACAACGTGAGGCGATTAAACAATTAAAAGTTAGTGACAAAGAAGGACTTCAAGTATCTCCTGATTTGGATTTAACAAGTGAAAAGTCAACTTCTGTAATTGTTGAATTTAAAGACAAGCCAGCAAATACAGCAGTTATGGTTGCAGAAGCTGATGGAACAACGCTATCAAAAGCAGATGCACAAGCGAAAGTAGACGCTTCACATGACACATTCCAATCAGATTTAAAAACGATTTTTAGTAAAGAGTTAAAAGAAAAGAAAAATCCTTATAATATTAAGCGTTCTTACAAAAAAGCTTTTAATGGGGTTTCAATGACACTCCCAGCTAATAAAGTAAAATCATTGCTTAAATCAAGTGCAGTACAAGCTGTATGGAGTGATTTACAAGTTCAGCTAGATGATCCAACTACTAAAGAACTAGGGGCTACTGAACAACAATCTTCAACTCATACGATGGTAACATTCCCTGGTGTTGAAAAGCTTCATGCAGAAGGCTTCACAGGAAAAGGTGTAAAAGTTGGTATTATTGATACTGGTATTGATTATAATCACCCAGATTTAAAAGGTGCTTTTAAAGGCGGATACGATTTCGTTGATAATGACAATGCCCCCATGGAAACAACGTATGCGGATTGGAAGAAATCTGGTCAACCTGAATCTAATGGTGAAGCTTATTATACTGAGCATGGAACGCATGTAGCTGGGATTATTGCTGGACAAGGTAAGAATAATGCAGACTACTCAGTAACAGGAGTTGCCCCAGACGCTGATATATACGCTTATCGTGTTCTTGGTCCATATGGATCTGGTCAAACTTCAGCAATTTTAGCTGGAATTGACAAAGCAGTTTCAGACGGAATGGATATCATTAGTATGTCACTTGGAGCAAACTACAACGATCCATTATATCCAACAGCAATAGCGGTTAATAATGCGGTACTTTCTGGAGCAACAGCAGTTGTTGCAGCAGGAAACTCAGGAAATAAAATGTATACATTAGGTACTCCAGGGAATTCACCTTTGGCAATTACAGTTGGAGCAAGTGATACTGCGAATACGATTCCAAGCTATTCAGCAACAGTGAAATCATCAACTGGTGATTTACCAGCTAATCTGAAAGTTGCAGCACAAGGACTTTCTGATAATATTGCGGATTTCCAAGGAAAAACGTATCAAATGGTAAATGTTGCAACCGGGGCTGAAACTGCATACTTTAAAAGAGATTCAAACGGTAACTATACAATTCCAATCGACGTTAAAGGAAAAATTGTCATTGCACAACGCGGTAGCTTAGGTATTGAAGAGATTGCTAAACGAGCGAAATCTCACGGAGCAATTGCTGTTGTATTAGTGAATACATCTGGAGATTCATTACAAGATGTATTTTTAGGAAACGTATATGGATATATTCCAACATTTTTAATAGGCAGCGTACAAGGTACGAATATACAAATTAAAATTCCTTCAAATGAAGCAAATAAAGGAAAGACAGTCGATTTTACATTTGGCAATATGAGCCAAACTGTGACGACAGGTAATAAATTAGCTAACTTTAGTTCAAGAGGTCCTTCTCGTGTGTTATACGATATTAAACCAGAAGTAACAGCACCAGGAGTGTCTGTATTCTCAACTGTACCTTCTTTTATGCATAAAGATGATAATGGTAATCCATTAACTGATTATCAATATGCGTATGAACGTTTGTCTGGCACATCGATGGCAACACCGAATGTATCAGGTGTTGCAGCATTATTAAAACAAGCTCACCCAGATATGACGCCTGCAGATATTAAGGCGACACTTATGAATACAGCAGATCCATTAAATGATAAATATAGTGTATATGAAGTTGGTGCAGGTCTAGTAAATCCTTACAAAGCTGTTCATGCTGGGACAGAAATTCAAGTGAAAGACAAGACGAAAACATTAAGCAGTGATGCTAAAGATGCGGGTAGTGCTACTCTTGCAAGTAAAGGAATTAAAACAATTAAAAACATTACTGGAGCTTTAAGCTTTGGCGAACAAGCTGTTGATGGTAAGGATCTATCAGATTCTCGTTCAATGACTTTATTTAATAAAGGCTCTGAAGATAAAACATTTGATGTAAAAGTTCAATTCCAAACATTGGATGCACGTTTTACAAATGACTCTAGAGCAGACCAAGATGCTACTGCGAATGGAGTTACATTAGATGTTAAATCATCTATAAAAGTAAAACGATATAGCAGTGCGAATATGGATGCAACAATCAACGTTCCTAAGAGTGCTAAACTGGGTACTTATGAAGGGTATGTAGTGTACACAAATCAAAAGAACCCTGATGAAACGTATAAAGTACCGTTTGCCATTCATACAGTTGATGAAGGAATTGATTATGTGAAAGGAGATCCAGCTGCTTTCACTTTACCGTATGAAGCAGGAAGCAATGCAACAAAGTGGTCAATTGGCGTGGACTTTAAATTAAAATCTCACATGCGTACGTTTGATTTCTTCCTTGTCGATCCAAAAACAAACGAAGAAATCGGTTACTTAGGCACAGCGGATGGAATGGGTGCAGATGAGGGAATACAGTATTATTTCCGAGGTGTATTAAACAATGGTCAATATTATCCATTAACAGGAAACCCGGATAGCCCAATTACATTTGATTATAAGGAAATTGACCCAGGATTATGGAAAATACGAATGGTTGGTACAAATGATAAAGGTGTAACCTTTACTAATGACGCTCCAGTTTATTATGGAGTAAAAGAGCCAAAGGTTACAATGAACTACGAGGCAGGTCAAATCGTTGAAACTGCTAATGCAACTGACAAAACAGTTACAGTAACAGGTGCTGCATTTGATAAAGACATAGCTGAAATGCAAGCAGCAGGTATTGATGCTTCACAAGGCGAAAATAAAATGTATTATTACAATCCAAATAATTCGAATGAAATTAATATTCCTGTAGACCAAAACGGAAACTTTAATTCGACGATTCCATTAGCTACAGCTGGCCCAATATCGTTACCAATTACAGAGTATGATTTCTATGACAGAGATAAATCAACTGTAGAAAATTATGGAAGTTTTAAAGACGTATACTTTGTGAAAAAAGGTACTGCTTATTCTACAGCAATTGCCGAACAACAAAGAATCAACATGGGAGATTCAACTACAGTTACGTTCTCAACAAAAAACATCGCAACGAAAGTGAAAAAAGCTGAATACTCATTCTTATATCCAGTTCAGTTCCTAGATGTTGTGAATGTTAAGCCGCATGGAACTTATAATGGAAACTTAGATGTTCAATATACAACTACATCCTTTAACAGTTCATACAATAAAATGACGATCACAGCAACAGCGCTTGGTGATCTTGCGACTACGGGAATTACTGGAGATACTTCTTTAGTAGACCTAACGTTTAAAGCAAAAGACAAATATTACAAAGGTCCAATGCAGTTTGAAGATCCTGCAGGTGCAACTAGATTCTTTAAAGCAGTTTATACAAATGTAGATAATAGTACAGTAACAACGCAAGGTATTCAACCGTATTTCTATATTACTCCTACTTATTCCCTTATGAGAGGAGCGGTTCTGGCAGAAGGATTAGTTTCTGGAATTGGCACTGCTGGAGAAATTCTTGCGAAAAATATTGATTATAATAAAGCGGGAACAAAAATTAGTGTGAAAGATTCCGATGGAAAAGAGTATGGAGTATCTGATCCTTTAGGATATAGTAATATCGGACCAAATGCTTTTAATACTAGACTACCGATTACAGATGAGCCATTTACATTGTCAATTGACGTACCAGGACATTTCACATTCAAGAAGGACTTTACAGTTGGTATTAAAGAAGACGGTAAAGTTACTGCAGGATCTAAACCAGTTGATTATAGTTATATCCCTGGTGGAGATGTTAATAAAGATAATGTAATTGATGTGAAGGATGCTCTATATATCCAAACATATTGGGGTACAAATAAACGTGATGCAGATATCAACTATGATGGTGTAGTTGATGAGAAAGATATGCAGTACGTAATTAATAACAACTTAATGCAAAACCCATGGGATGACAATGCTGGTAAACCTGTTAAGAAATATAAAGGTGAAACTTTAGATGATGTTTTAACGGACCTTGGATTAGAGTAATTGAATAATAGTTTTATAGTAATATCGGTAACGACAATAGTTGTTACCGATTTTTTTATTCCCTTTTAGAAAGGAGAGTTTTAAATTAATTAAGCATTTAGCCACTAATTAAAAAGAGTTTTTTTATGTGAAACTTATTTTTTATTATTAGGCACATAATCAATCCTTCATTCATAATACTACGATAAAGGCTTTTTTATCGGGTTGGTGGTTTATATGGGAGGCGAATCAAAAGCAATAGTGGGCTCTGTGATTGTATCAATTGGAACAATTATAGCTGCAATTGGTTCTACGCCGTCCAATTATATAAAAAGTAGTGTTCGAGATGACTTATCTCTAATCGGAAACGTTTTGCAGGCTACAGGAAATGGTATTGATGCTGAAGCAGAGGGGACAGTACTTAGAGCAGTTGGAAAAGAAACTACAGCAAGTGGGAATATTACTGTTACCTCAGGACTTGTATTTGACATTCCAAAAGAAGCATCCTACAAATTATTCATTGCAGGTAACTTGTTACAAGCTTTAGGGTTAGGCGTTAATGTTGGAGAAGCGATAGAGCTTGAACCATTTCCTGGTCAATCCGAAAGTATTGTAGGAAGCATAACACAAATTATAGGAAACACCTTACAAGCATTTGGATGGTCAGAGGCACTATTTGAACTTAAAGAAGAAAATAAACAAAAAAATATTGGCTTTTATGAAGGCTATCTTAGAAAAAGTAATGGCCAATCAGAATCCGAAACAATAGTAGCGACGGGAAGCTGGATCCAAGCAATTGGTTCTGTTATTTCAGTGATTGGAGCAATAAAAGAAGTAGAAGAGGCCACTTAAGTGGGAAGAGAGCATGACGAATTTAAATATAGACTAAAAGCGGGGAGAAAGTATTCCCGCTATTTTGTTTCTAGAGATTTCCGTAATTATGTTAAAATGCATTAAAAGTAGCAAACTAAGGATATTTATAGAAGAGTTTTTATATAAATTACATAAATTAAATAAAAAATCTTTTTGACCCGTATCTTTTTATACTGATTGAACGTTTATAGGTTAGAGAGTGTTTATAAAGGAGTGAACATGAATGTCTAGTAAGCTTAGTCTACACAGTGTCGAAAAGGGAAATCCGGATAAAAAGTCTGATGAATTCTATTGGAAGGAGTACTATCCTAAACTGCAACGCTATTGTCGTTTTCTAGCCCAAAATGAATGGGACGGTGACGATATCGCTCAGGAAGCTTTTTTAAAAGCAATAAAATACTATACGAATGAAAAAATGAACTCGGCTTTATTAAATAAAATAGCTTACAATCATTGGATCGATACTTTAAGAAAAAGAAAAGAAGAAACAGCAATTCCTGATTTTGAGCTTTCCCAATTTGCAGCTAATCATCCAGTTGATCATAAAATCACTAGTGTGGAACTCTTACTAAAACATTTTACTCCAAAACAAGCAATTATCTTTTTTCTAAAAGAGGCATTTCAATTTAAATCTAAGGAAATTGCAGATATCTTAGGAACAACAGAAATAGCCATAAAATCTAGCCTGCATCGAGCGAAAAAGCGTTTAGATAAAACGAACAGTGAAGGGGAATCCTTTTCTGTTGAAGATTTTTGGAATGAGGAAGAACGCGAGAAGCTTGAAGAAATTTTTCATATCGCTTTAGAAGCGCAAGATCCTACGGTATTAATTCAAGCGATTCCTTCCTTAGAGCGTATTGTTGAAAGTCCTAAAATGGTATTCCGTAATTTCGAGTCAACTCGAACTCAATCTCCTTCAAGCACTCTCTGTATGGCTGCATAGCCAATTATCGCTTTTAAGGAGGATTTTAAATGACAACTGTTCCTTATGTAATTGAACAATCAAATCGTGGCGAACGTTCATATGATATTTATTCCCGTTTGTTAAAAGATCGGATCATTATTATCGGTGATGAAATAAATGACCATGTAGCAAATAGTGTAGTTGCACAATTATTATTTTTAGCGGCAGATGCACCTGATAAAGAAATTTCACTTTATATTAATAGCCCTGGTGGATCGACTTCAGCTGGATTTGCCATTTATGACACAATGCAGTATATCAAGCCTGATGTTAGAACGATTTGTACAGGAATGGCAGCATCCTTTGGTGCGATGCTATTGTTGGCGGGAACAAAGGGTAAACGTTTTGCTCTTCCGAACAGTGAAATCATGATTCATCAACCATTAGGTGGGGCAAGAGGCCAGGCAACAGAAATCGAAATATCTGCTCGCCGAATCTTAAAATTACGTGAGCATATTAACCAAATAATTTCTGACCGAACAGGACAGTCAGTCGAAAAGGTTGCTAAGGATACAGATCGAGATTATTTTATGAGTGCAGAAGAAGCGAAAGAATATGGAATAATTGATGAGATTCTGTATCCTAATAATTAAAAAAACTATCTAATGAAAAAGGTTAGCGATGCTAGCCTTTTTTTGCATTTAGACGAATTTCGGTAATACGATAAATTTTTATGAATAGCATTAATTAGTACGTTAAAAGTTCAAAATCAACCTACTTATGTCTAAGTAGAGGGGGTTAAAAATGACATTCGAACAAAAGAGTATAGCTGGCTTTATGCACCGAGGTATAACAGAGGAGAATACTTACTTCTTTTTGAATGACTTTACTTCCATCTTAGTAAGCGGGGAAGAGACAAACGGAGCTTTTTGCGTCTTACATTGCAACGGTAAGAAAGATGGTGGCCCCCCTCTTCATGTACATGAATTAGAAGATGAAACTTTTTATGTATTAGAAGGGGAAATCACTTTTTTTGTTGGTAATCATAAAATTTTGGCAAAGGCAGGAGATTATGTATTTGCTCCTCGTGGAGTTCCTCATACATTTAAAGTTCACTCTGAAGAAACACAGTTCATTGTTACTGCTTATCCATCAGGTTTTGACCAATTTGTAAAAGAACTATCTGTACCATTTCAAAAGGGATTCATAAAGCCTGAAGGACCTCCCTCAACTGAGAAAATTCAAAAGTTGATTGAGATATCAAAAAAATATAAAATTTCTTACCCTCATTTATAAATTTAATTGAAGACTATGTTCTCCTTGGAATCTCATGTATTCTTAATTAAATGGTTTTCTTAGGAAAAGAGGATACGATCATGAATTACTTAAATAAGCTAAATCCAATTGAAGTAGCACACCACTTTGTAAATAAATATTTTCCAAGCTGTCTGGGAGCATTATTAGCAGGTAGCGTAGTCCGCAACGAGGCAACAGAAACATCTGATTTAGATATCGTTATTTTTGAGAAAAGCCTTAGTTCTTCATATAGAGAGTCATTAAAAGAATATGATTGGGATATAGAAGTTTTTGTGCACAACTTAACATCTTATAAACATTTTTTTGAAAGTGATTATGAGAGAGCTAGACCTTCACTGCCAAGGATGGTTTCAGAAGGAATCATCTTAAAGGATGAAGGAGTAATTGAAGTGATAAAAAAAGAAGCAAATGATTTATTAGATAAAGGTCCAAAAAAATGGTCAGAGGAAACAATTAGGATAAAGCGATATTTTATCACAGATACACTAAAGGATTTTATAGGTTCTTCTAAAAGAGTGGAAGAATTATTTATCGCAAATACATTAGCTGAACTAGTAAGTGAATTTGTTTTAAGAACAAATCGTAAATGGATTGGTTCTTCGAAATGGATTATACGTTCATTAAAACAAAATAACGAAGACTTTGCAGAATGTTTTGTAGAAGCTTTTGATGTGTTTTATAAGACTGGGGAAAAGAAACGTATAATCGAAATAGTTGATGAAGTTTTGCAACCATTTGGAGGACGATTATTTGAAGGTTTTTCTTTAGGAAAAAATGTAGATTTTTAATTTAAGCATAAGTTTGTTAAAGGAAAGGAGTCATCTTTTTGGCTCTTTTTGTATTTTAGAAAGGATTATGCTCCGGAATATTAAAATTTTCCAATAAAATAACAAAACGTTCGGCAAAATACATAATTTTTAGATATTTACCTTGCGATTAGATAGGACATTTTTCCTGTCTTTTCGTCAAGGATATAGAATTTCAGATAAAAAACACCTTGTTTTGTTTGAATTTACCCAATTTTCAATATATTTTTTTTTACCAAAAAATAGAAAATCCGACAAAAAAATATGTTTTTTTTCATGATATAACATTTTTCTATATATATTTGACATTGTTTTGTAAGAATTTTATAAAAAAATTGTTAATCAACAAAGTAGAATTCCCCCAATACACGTTTATTTATGTCAGATGTATGATTTAAATGTATTTAATTAACAGCCACGAAAACCAGGTGAATAGATAAACTTAAGTTTGTCATTATATTTAACTATTACTCTATAGATCCAAGGTGGATTTAAGCAAATACAGAATAAAATTGTAGGAGTGTTGTTATGAAAAACGGAAAATTTAAAGCGTTTAAAGTTATGTCTACAACTGCTTTAGTATCATTACTTTTTACATCATTAGCTTTTGCGGACAATGATAACGTTACACCTCCAACTGACTCAACTGAAGGAATGGTTGAACAAGGAGCCTTTACTAAGAATAATTTAGATTTATCTCAAGAAAATTCAATGTATAAAGAAAACAACAATCAAGAAGTTACAAACACGTTTAAACCAGATGATGAAGTGCATTTAATTGTTCAGGTAGACGAGCCAGCTAATAGCGAGCAAGCGACACCTGAGCATAAAAAAGCAATGTTTAAAGAAAAGCAAGACAATGTAATTGATGAAATTTCAAAAGAAAAAAATTCTAAATCAAATGCAGATTTTAAAGTGAAGCACCGCTACTTTGAAGGTTTTAATGGTTTCAGTATTGAAACAGAATATAAAAATTTAAAAGATATCCAGTCGATTCCTGGCGTTAAGCATGTTTCAGTTGCTAGAACATTCCACGAAACGATGGCAGCAAGTAAAGAATTAGTACAAGCTCAAAAGGTATGGGAGCAATACGGTTATAAAGGGGAAGGCTTATTAGTAGGAGTTGTAGATTCTGGTATTGATTGGAAACATAAAGATATGACACTATCAGATGCAGCTAAAGCGAAAGAAAAATGGACTAAAGATAAATTCGATCAGTTTGCAGGAACAACAGATGTAAATGAAACTTGGTATTCAGATAAAGTACCGTCTGGATTTGACTGGGCAGACAACGATACAAATGTTATTCCTGGACCAAAGGGTAGCCCTCATGGTACTCACGTTTCAGGAACAATAGGAGCAAATGGTGATGATGCAAATGGCGGAGTAGCTGGTATTGCACCTGGAGTTCAACTTTTAGCAGAAAAAGTATTTTCTGATAATGGCGGTGGGGCTGCAGAGGATGATATTATCGCAGGAATCGAGCATGCTGTTACAATGGGCGCAGATGTAATTAACATGAGTTTAGGTAGCGATGCAGGTTATGTAGACGAAAGTTATGATCCAATCCAAAAAGCAATCAGAAACGCGACAGAACAAGGTACACTAGTTGTAGTTGCTGCTGGAAATTCAGCATTCAGTTCAGAAGCTTTCCTAACGCCAGCAACAGTAAAACCATTTGCAGAAAATCCTGATATTGGAACAGTTGGATCACCTGGAGTCAGTCCATTTGCAATTTCAGTTGCTTCCTATGAAAATACTAAAATTCATATGAATGCAATTTCGGATGGAAGTCTAGCGGTACCATTTAAAGACCATAGTTATGGGCCAACATATAATTTTGAAGTATCTAAGAATTTATTACCAAATACAAACTATGATTTGGTATATGTAAATGAAGGTAAAAAAGCTACTGATTTTCCAAAGGGCAAAACAAATTACATTGCGGTAGTTAAACTATTAAATTCATATAGTACTGTTTCAAGTATTCAATTCAATGCAAAAGCTGCAGGAGCAAAGGCAATTATTATGATTCCTCCTACTAATCAACCAGATTTTGCATCGCAACCAGTAACACCAACAGCAACACCAACAGCTGAAACAAGTAAATCGATCGGTCAAGCATTATTAGATAAAATGAGTCAAATGCCTACTGGTCAATATTTAAGTATGAAAAATATCGGCGATTATTGGGTAGATAATCCAAGTAAAGACACAATGTCTTATTTCTCATCAATGGGTACAACACCTACATTAGACTTTAAACCAGAAATGTCAGCTCCGGGTGGAAATATTTATTCAACAGTTCCTGGAAATGGTTACCAAGTGATGAGCGGTACATCAATGGCTACACCACATGTTGCAGGTGGTTCAACATTAGTATTACAGTCACTTTATGAAAAGGGATTAAAACACTCAGAAGATACAGTTTTAAAAGCGAAAGTTGCATTAATGAATACATCTAAAGTCATTATGGATCCAAGAACAAATAGTGAAGTACCATATTCACCAAGAATCCAAGGGTCCGGTTTAATGCAAATTCAAAATGCTATTAATACACCAGTTGTTGTAACAAATCGAAACGCTCCTTTAGAACAGGCTGGTTCAGTAGCATTAAAAGAAATCGGACAAAATACAAGCTTTAAATTAAACGTAGATGCTTTTGATGCACCTAAAGGGAAAAATAATAGTGCAGATATTGAATACAATGTATATGTTGATTTATTAAAAGATAAGACAGAAACAAAGCAATTTGATTTTGATCATGATGGCCAATTAGATTCAAAAGATTATTTAACTTTATCAAGTGAACAAATTAAAGGAGCAAAAATCACTGTAAATGATAATATCGTAACAGATAAAATCGGATCTACATTAAAAATCAAACCTGGTCAATCAAAAATGTTAACAGTTAATATATCATTACCAGATTCATTAAAGAAAAATGGTTTTGTAGAAGGTTATGTACGTCTTGTACCAGTAGCAAAAAATCAAGATAAAGCTGTACCACTAACTATGCCTTATATGGGCTTCTATGGAAAATGGGATGAGCCACGAAACATTGATGCTCCAGCTTGGGAAAAAGATTCATTTGCAGGTCATACAGCACTTTGGAATGATAATACAGAGGGCGGCGCACCATTAGGATACAATGGAGTAGGCTTTAATATGAACCATATTGCTTTCTCGCCAAACGCTATTGATAAAGGTATCTTTGGAGGAATGTCGGTTTTACGTAACTTAGATAAAGCTGAGGTCTCTATTGAAGATTCTGCTGGAAAACAACTCAGATACTTAGGTGACTTCAGTGAGTATACTGGAACTGGTGAGCCTTGGAAATTTAATAAAAACATTATGTTTAATGGCGATTATAATGTTAATTTATATCAATGGGATATGAAAGACGTAGACGGAAACTTTGTTCCAGACGGTACTTATTATTACGTAATTAAAACAACTTTAGCATATCCAAACGCTAGACCACAAACAGTAAAAATGCCAATGATCGTAGATTCAGTTGCACCAAAAATTTCTGATATTAAAGTAACACCAAACAACGGTAAATATGATATTACATTTAATGCGACTGATAATGCAACTGACTTCAACTATGTTGATGTTTATGTAAATGGAACATTTTATGAACTAAAACCAGGCGTAACGAAACTAACGGTTAATACAGAACCAAAAGGTATGGTAATCCGATCTTGTGATTATGCAGGAAACAATGCTTGGACAACATGGGGAGACCAAAGTTATAATAAACAAAGTATGGCGATGGTAACTTGGGGTATTTCTCCATCTACTGGTGTAAGCGCAATTAAGCCTGCGAGAATTTCTCTATATGGTTATAGCAGAGTAGACTGGACGATTAATATTAAAGATGCTAAAGGAAATCTTGTAGATTCATCTACATTCGAAAATGAGCATACTTTTAGTACACAATGGGCTCCAGAAAAAGATCTTCCAAGTGGCACATATACAGTAACAGTAGATGTTGTCACGAAAGATGGTTTTAAAGTAACAACAACACCTAAAACGATAACGGTTGTTCAATAATACTAAATTACAAAAATACAACAAAGGCTCAGTTGAAAACTGAAGCCTTTTGTTTTTTTGTTTTTAATTTTCGTTAATTGTAATTCAAGTCTTCTTTATTACTTTTTAGTTTCCCTTGGATTAGGAGAACTAGTAATAAACTAACCGGAATAATGATTTGAAGTGGTATGTGAAGTAAATACGGCACTAAATGGATTCCTTCTAAATGATGCTCAAGAAAACTAGAAGCTACCCATAAAGAAGTAAGAACAGTAATAATGCCGATAGGATAGACTAGCTTTTCACTTTTCTTTACATTAAATAAATCTGCAGCCCCAGATACAGCACAATAAAAGTAAATTGTAAGTTTTACAAAGGCATTGCATACAGCAATTACAACAATGAAAGTATCCAATCTTTGGATGAAGTCGGCAATATTAATATAGCTAACTGAAGTTAGAAGTGGGTAGGTTGTTCTTTCAATAACGGAAGCTCCTAATATTGCTGTATTTAAAACTGCAAATAAAGTTAAGATCAGTCCCGAAAATAATAAGGCTGGTATTCCTACTTTTATTGCTAAATTTTGTTTAGGTAAATGTGGCATAATCATTGTAAATGTAAGGATTTCACCAAAAGGAATGGTTAAAGAGATTGGGAAAGCCTTTAATACTGGCGTCCATCCGTTTTCTAAAACGGGTCTTAAATTATCAATCTTTATTAATTTTGAAATGATTTCAAATCCTATAAAGATAACAACAAGAAACATGATCATGATAAAAATAAATTCACATGAACGAGCGAATGTTTCTAGTCCTTTAGACATTGCATACATGATTAATAACATCATAATTAGCCCAATTGAAATTAGAGAAGAAGCATTATAAAGTGTAATTGTTAATAAATCCTCAAAATCACGTAAAACACGTGCAGCAATATAAAGAAAATATAAGATATAGATTAATGCAAAAATTTTCCCTACATATTTCCCTAAAATAATTTGAATATATTTTGTTAAGGGAAGTTCAGGAAATATTGAATATAACTTAATATACACAGCAAAGACAATACAAGCTGAAATGAGTCCGATCAATAAACTAATCCATCCATCTTGTTTAGCTCTTGCAAAAATTTCAACTGGTGGAGAAGCACCGACCCCAAACATAAAAATCATACAAAAGAATTGAAAACCACTTATATTTAATTTACGATTCATTTGAATTCCTTCTTTTGACTTCTAATTTTTCTTCTAGATGATTATTTTTTCCATAAAATTCTATTTTATTTAAGAGTTATTAAGTTAATTTTTTTGACTAAAAAACTAGCTAGAAGTTTATCCAAATTTAGTATAATAATAGCAATCATAAAAAAGGAATGAGGTGGTCATTTCGTGGATATTAAGGTTGATGATTTAACTGGGACTGAAGTTGCTAATTTAATTAGTGAGCACCTACAAGGTATGACACAACATTCTCCACTTGAAAGCATACATGCTTTAAATCTTGAAGGATTAAAGAAATCAGAAATTACGTTTTGGAGTGTATGGGAACAAAATGAATTAGTTGGATGTGGAGCGCTAAAAGAACTTGACCCATTACATGGGGAAGTAAAATCAATGAGAACTTCTTCAGCTCATTTAAGAAAAGGTGTGGCAAGGCGCATGCTAAAGCACATCATCGAAGAGGCGAAAAGTAGAGGCTATAAGAGAATAAGTTTGGAAACAGGTTCTATGGAAGCATTCGATCCAGCAAAAAAACTATATGAACGCTTTGGATTCAAGTATTGTAAGCCTTTTGCTGATTATAAAGATGACACTAATAGTGTTTTTATGACACTAGAATTGTAATATTTTTTTAGTAAAGTTGCTGTTTTAGCAACTTTATTTAATTTAATCCCCCATAAATTAAAAGAATGAAAAAATATTAAAATAAAATTAGTACCTAGTATTAATATCTGGTGATATAATATGAAAAAGATATAAAAAAATATGACTGAGGTGACCAGAATGCAAAATTCGAAAGCACGTATCACTGCAATAGGTTCATATGTACCAGAAAAAGTATTAACAAATAAGGATTTAGAAAAAATAGTTGAAACAAATGATGAATGGATTGTAAAACGAACTGGCATAAAAGAGAGAAGAATTGCAAATGGAAATGAATATACAAGCGACTTAAGCTTTAAGGCAATAAAAGACTTGATGGAAAAATACAATAAGTCTGTTGAAGATGTTGATATGATTATCGTTTGTACGTTAACACCCGACTTCAAAACGCCGAGTGTTGCATCAATTATTCAAGCAAAGCTTGGAATAAAAAATGCTGGGGCATTTGATTTAAATACTGCTTGCGCAGGTTTTACTTACGGCTTGTATATGGCAAATGGATTAATTACATCAGGTTTAAATCGAAAAATTCTAGTAGTTGGGGCAGAAACTTTATCTAAAATAACCGATTATGAAGATCGCACTACTTGCATTTTATTTGGTGATGGCGCTGGTGCAGCTCTAGTAGAATATGATGAAGAACAACCTAGCTTCATTTCCTCATACTTAGGATCAGAAGGTGAAAAAGGGAAACATTTATATTGTTCAAATTTATCAAATCAAATGTTCGGTGAAGAAATAATTAATAACAATAATATCATTCAAAATGGACGCGAAGTATACAAATGGGCAGTTACCACAGTACCAAAAGGAATGCAAGCTGTACTAAACAATGGATCCACTTTATTAAATGAAGTCGATTGGTTTGTTCCACATAGTGCAAATTTAAGAATGATTGAATCAATCTGCGAAAGAAGCGAATTTCCAATCGAAAAAACATTATATAGCCTAGTAGATTGCGGAAATACATCATCAGCCACGATTCCATTATCTTTAGTTAAAGGAGTAAAAGAAGGAAAACTTAAATATGGAGACAAGGTTTTACTGTATGGATTTGGTGGTGGGTTAACTCATGCAGGATTACTAATTAATTGGACTTTGTAAATAGCAATAGGTTCCTCATGAAGGGTTATGAGTAAGTAAAAATTCATAAAGAAGAAAAAGGTTCCTCATGAGAGGTTCATGAGGAAGTAAGAATGCAAAAAGAAGAGAAAAGGTTCCTCATGAGGGGTTCATGAGGAAGTAAGAATGCAAAAAGAAGAGAAAAGGTTCCTCATGAGGGGTTCATGAGGAAATAAAACAGCAAAAAGAAGCAAAATGGTTCCTCATAAGAGGTTCATGAGGAAGTAAAAAAGCAAGATGAAGAAAGTTAGTTCCTCATAACAGGCTCCAGTAACAACCGACTTTAATTAAGAGGCCAATTGACAAACTAATTTTTCAACAATCCGAAGAAGTCTAATAGGTAACTAATTAGACTTCTTGTTTGTTTTTTGTTTAGTCCAGTTACTCGATAATAAATTTTGGAAGGAAGAGCAATGTATGAATGTATCTGTCTTAGGCTGCGGTAGATGGGGAACTTTTTTAGCTTGGTACGCTAATCGAGTTGGCCACGATGTAATTTTATGGGGAAGAGAAAGCTCTAGAAATTTCATAGGCTTAAATCAGACAAGAAAAAATGACTATTTAAGCCTATCAGATGGAATTGAGTTAACGAGCTCTTTAGAAGGTGCATTATCATTTGCAGAAATCATTATTATATCAATAAGCGCCCAAGAGCTAAGAACATTTGCAAACCGCTTAAGTCAATATAATGAAATACAAGGTAAAACTTTTATCCTCTGTATGAAGGGCATAGAATCTACTACTGGAAAAAGGCTTACACAAGTCTTTTGTGAAGAGGTTGGGAAATATAGCAATGTAGCGGTTTGGGTAGGACCTGGCCATGTACAGGATTTTGTAAGAAATATACCAAATTGCATGGTTATTGGTTCGGAGAATATTGAAGTAACAAAACAGATTGCTAAAGCATTTAACAGCGAGTTAATACGATTTTATTACGGACAAGATTTAATTGGTAATGAACTTGGAGCTGCAACAAAAAATGTCATGGGAATAGCTGCAGGAATGCTGGATGGATTGAAATATAGTAGTTTAAAAGGCTCACTGATGGCTAGAGGCACAAGAGAAATTTCTCGTTTAATAAGAGCAATGGGTGGAAATGATTTAACAATTTACGGTTTAAGTCATTTAGGAGACTACGAGGCAACACTTTTTTCAATGCATAGTCATAATCGAAAGTTTGGACAGGTATTTGTTGAAGGAAAACCTTTTGATAAATTAGCGGAAGGGATTTCTACAATTAAAGCTTTAAAGGAACTTTCTGATCAGTATGATGTTGAACTACCGATTTGTAAAGCATTATTTGAAATTATTTATGAACATAAAAATGCGAAAGACACTTTAGAGGAATTATTTTTAAGACCAATAAAATTCGAATTCTAAAAATTGAAATTTCATTTCAGTTTTTTTAGAAAAAGATAATGGAAACATTGTTTTACACAAGTTAAATCTTATTTTTTGCTGTAAAACACGAACAATATTATATGTTTTTTAAAAAAAGTTCATATTTTGTATTGAAAATATATTTCGAGTTTGATATATTAGCAGTGTAATCATTCATAAACATTACTCGTATATGCTCAGTAATATGGTCTGAGCGTTTCTACCTGGTTCCCAATGAAAGAACTAGACTACGGGTTAAAGTATACTTGGTTTCGTTTTTTGTAACCAATAATGATGGTTGGCATTTATTGCTGATCGATACTTTAACTTTT
The DNA here is from genome assembly GCF_042887255.1 of Gottfriedia sp. NPDC057948. Taxonomy (NCBI): domain Bacteria; kingdom Bacillati; phylum Bacillota; class Bacilli; order Caryophanales; family Bacillaceae; genus Gottfriedia; species Gottfriedia sp. NPDC057948. Next base: position 90,015 of record NZ_JBHVPN010000005.1, on the reverse strand, counting down.
GTAGGTCTAGAAGGTAGAGATTGTTCTACTTTTTCTAGACCATTTTTTTTTGACTAAAACATCGAGTGTGATCATCATCAAGGGGGAAAAGACATTGTTAAAAAAATACGGTTTATTAGGTATCATTTCGGCATTATTAATATCAGTATCTGTAGGTTATAACTCTAAATCGAACACTGCAGAAGCAAAAACTAAACATCTAAAACCAATTATTATTGAGGGGCCAATGCCAATTGAGGCTGAAAAGTTTGCAAGTCAGCTAAAAAATGTAAAAATTGAAAAATCAGGTAGTTTCGTATTTTACAAAGGTACTTTAGATAATTATCCAGTTATTGTAGCAAAAACAGGTAAAGGTATGGAAAACACTGCTGCTGCTACAGCGATTGCAATTGAAAAATATAAACCAATCGCAATTATTAACCAAGGGACATCTGGTGGTCATGATCCAAAGTTAAATGTTTTTGATATCGTATTAGGTAAAAATACAACTAATATTGGTTCTTTAAAAACAGAAACGAAGGACGAAAACCAAGGAATTGATGCAACTCAATGGAAACCAATGGACTTAATGGCTTCAGAAGGTAGTGCAGGTGAAGATCCAAATGCTGAAAAACCACGTTTTTACGAAGGTAATAAAGATTTATTAGCAGCTGCAAATGCTGTGAAAAACAAATACACTAAAGGTAAGGTTGTAGAAGGTACAATCGGATCTGCAGACGTTTGGAACAATGAAGTTGATCGCATTAAATGGTTCAATACTAAATACGGAACTTCAGTAGAAGAAATGGAAGGTGCAGCTGCAGCTCAAATCTCTCAAGCATATAATGTAGCTTTCTTAGGAATTCGCGTATTATCAAACAATAAAACAAATGGCGGTAAATATGATCCAACTACAGCTGATGCTTGTCAGGGGTATGTAATGGAAGTAGTTAAGAAATATATTTCTACAAATCCAAGTAAATAATTAGTTAGAAAAAGAGATATTTTAAAGTATCTCTTTTTCTTTTTTTAGATTCTGTCAATAGATTTTATTTTACTTAAATGCTAGTTTTTCTCTTCTTTTTTACCCAATTATTTTAACCACCATAATTCAACTGGATTTAATTCATACTGATTATTTTCGCGATACATGTATTGACACATAATGAGCTCTCGTCTCAAAGTAGCGTAATCTTCATGATATTCCTTCAAATATTCATTGATTTCTTTTTCTTGATAAACTCTACCAAATTCTAAACCTTTAATCATATGCTCTAAAACTACAAGCTTTTTCTTTCGCTGAGCAGGATAAATTTTAAGTTTGCCTTCCTTAGTAAAGAAATTATTGATAATGCTTGAACGTTCACTATCAGTAACTGACATTTCCATATTGGAATCTCCTCCTGTTCCTACTGTAAAAATTGCTTTCGCATTCATTTCTAAAATTTTTGTATTTAGAGAGAAATAGATTGTATTTTTATCTCGGCGCTCTTTAATCAGACCAACCTCTCTAAGCTTTGACATATGATGGGTAATTGTTGAGGGTTTAAGACTTAATTTACTGGCAATTTCTTGCCCACTTAAATGACCTTGCTGGAGTAAAGCAATAATGCGTACACGAGTAAGATCACCTAAAGCTTTATGAAAATCGACAATTTTACTTAATTGCACTTAATATACACCTACTTTCATACTTATCTAATTAGATGATAGTCTAATTGCAACTTCTTTTCAATAAGTAGTACTCACGATACGTAAATTTAGTTATTTTTTACTAAATTAGATACGAAATTTTGTTGGACTGTATGTGAAAGATCAGGAATCTTACTATTTTACTTCGAAGGCACTAAAGTAAAGAAATGTGGTGAAAATAGTGAGGCTGCCATCATATCTGAACTGTGGCATTACAAAATGATACTCAACAATTTTTTAAAACAAGTCAAATTAGTTTGCTTTAGGTATTCCAAATTTTCTCATTTATATAGGGAAAAAGTATTAGGTTTGCTTATTGGCATAAATGAAAATAACTGCTATGCTAATTAAGTGAAAAGTTTAAAAAGGGGGAATTTTCATGCAAATAATGGGTTTATTTGGCACTAGTTTAAACGAAGGGGATTTAATAGATAAAGAGAGGTAGATAGAGCGTGGGGATACTAAAGTTTCACAAAAATATTAAAATTCGATTACTAGAATCGTTCTTGAGTTCGTCAATTGGAAGTATGATATTTCCATTTATGGCGATTTATTTATCTAAGCATTTTGGGGTAAAACAAGCAGGATTACTTTTGCTTGTAAATGTATTTATAGGCATTATTATGAACTTTTTTGGGGGATATTTTTCGGATCAGTTTGGTCGGAAAAAGGCGATTGTGTTTGCCGAAACACTTCGATTACTTGCGTTTATTACGATGATGCTTTCTAATTCACCTTGGTTTACATCACCTCTTATTACATTCTTTATGATGACTTTGAATAGTATTTGTTGGGGACTAGCAGGGCCAGCTAACCAGGCAATGTTAATAGATGTGAGTAAGCCAGAGGAACGAAAGCTTATGTACTCAATCATGTACTGGTCGAACAATTTATCAATTGCGATTGGTGGCATGCTTGGAGGATTTTTATTTAAATCATATTTATTTGAACTATTATTAGCACTATCAGTTGCTTCACTTGTTACATGGGTCTTAATTACGTTCTTTGTTGAAGAAAGTTTAGTTACTGAAAAGACGGAAACAAAGACGATTGCTCATCATGCTCAAAAAATGATTTCAAATTATCGTGACGTTTTTCAAGATAAGCTCTTTATTCTTTATGTACTGGCAGGTTTGCTAGTACTTTCAATGGAATTCCAATTAACAAATTATATAAGTATTCGATTAGCAAATGATTTCCACACACAACATTTATTGAACTGGACATTTGGTGGAATCGAGATGAATGGTTTTCTGCGTACAGAAAATACGTTATTAGTAGTTGTAATGGCACTTTTCGCTTCTAAAATAGTAGGAAAATTGGATGATAGAAAAACGTTAATTTGGAGTTGTATTGCATTTGTTGGTGGATATGCAGTGATTTCATATAGTAACTCTATTTGGCTATTATTTATAGCAATGTTCATCGCAACAGTTGCGGAAGTATTAAGAGTACCGGTTCAACAAAACTATATGGCTAACTTACCAGCTGACGAAACAAGGAGTTCCTATATGGCGGTTGCAGGTTTAACATTTAATTTAGCGATGTTTATCTGCTCGATAACCGTTTCTCTAAGTGCATACTTATCGAATTTCGCGACCTCTTTCTTTTTAACAAGTTTAGGTGTAATCGGTATTCTTATATTTGTACGAATTACTCCTGCATTAGAAAGAAGAATTAAGGGAGAAATAGTGCAGGATCAGGGACAGACTGCTGGAATAAATTCTTAAGTTACAGGGAGTTGCCTTTTGCAGCTCTCTTTTTTTTGTGGAGAAGGTGAATAGGCATAGCCTTTAGCTTGAGGTTATATTTTCCATATTAGGACAACTTAATGGTAAAGGTGGTGTTTTTATGAACCGACGTTTAATCGTTGTTTTAATCAGTACTTTTACATTTTTTACTTGTTCTTCCGTAAGTGCGAGACAAGCTGAACGAGTGGTAATGAATGGGATTCCAAGTGATGTGTGGCAGGAAAATATCTATTTAATCGCTGACCGAATTGATCAGAAAGAATACCGAAATTTTGATGTTCAAATTGGAAATGAAGGTTTTTTATATCACTTCCCAACATGGAAAAGTGGGAAGTATGGTACGAAAATGTTTAGTGAAGATTTAAATAAAGATAAACAAAATGAAGTAATGATCGTATTGGATAATTTTAATGATCCGATTCATTTATTGCAAATTAGTACTAACGATGACCAAAGCGAAGAATATAAGGAAGTTCCAACTGAATCGGTGCCTGAAGCCGTTAAACGTCTTGTGGAAATGGAGAAAAAAGGGGATATTGTAACGATATCAACTAAACAAAAAACTTATAAAGTTAATTTGAAATCGTTAGGGTTTAAAGATACGTCTTCTGACGATAGCGTATATACCCACGTACCAGTTGACTATATGGTGGAGAAGAAAAAACTAGTTGCCGATGCTGTCGTAATGATTTCAACCGATGGTGGAGGAGCAATTGGAAATTTGAAGCTTTTATATGATTGGAATGGAAAGAAATATGAGGTTCAGACGATTACTTTTGAGAAGTATAATCGGAAAAGGTAGTAAATAGCATCTGTTGAGGTGCTTTTTTTTGTTAAAAACAAAGAATCGCAAATAAAAAAGAGTAATCGCAATTAAAAATGGCAAACCCACAATTAAATCCTCGAAATGCTCTTATAAGTAGCTAGTTTAATTAGGAGATTACTACTTTTTAGGTCAATACAAGGAAAACTCAAGAAAAATTGAAGGACTTTTCATCACTATGAAGGTATATATATTTTAAAAAGAGTGGTGCGAGGTGGAAGATTTGATTATTAGGAAAGCTACAATGTCAGATGCGAAAGGCATTGCTAAAGTTCATGTTGATAGTTGGAAAACTACTTATCGAAATATAATACCTAACGAGTTTTTAGAGAAGTTGTCATATGAGCAAAGAGAAAAATTGTGGAATCATAATCTTTCAAAAGAGGGGGATTATGTAGTTGTTGCTGAAATTGATGGAGGGGAAATTATAGGTTTTGCGGATTGTGGAAAAAGAGAGAGGAATCAAGTCGAACACTCTGGTGACTTAACATCTATTTATCTTCTTGAGGAATATCAAGGTAAAGGAGTAGGAAAGCAATTAATGAAACAGCTGTTTCTTCAGTTTCAAAAATGGGGGTATAATCGGGTATTCGTCGAGGTTTTAGAAGACAATAAAACACGATATTTCTATGAATATTATGGTGCTGAGTTGTTGAAAACAGATAAGATTACATTTTCTGGAACTGAATTGAAATTACTAACTTATGAGTGGGGAAATGTAAATCAAGTATTAGCTAAATTGTAATAAACTCTAATTTTACTATTCAATAAAACACAATAAAACTACCAACTATTCAATAAGAATAGTTGGTAGTTTTTATGTTATTTTGGCCCTAATTGGCTCATAAGAGTGGGTGTATCAAATAATCCACGATGAGATAAAATTTTACCATTTTCTACTTTGAATTCTCTAAATAAAGATACATTTACCGAATTTCCGGTTGGGGCATTTCCTCTAAAAAATCCTGAGTTTGTTCCTGTGAATTCCAGTCTTGTGATAACAGTTTCTCCTTGGGAGACAATTTCTTCAATCGTGTAATGGCTATCTGGGAAGCCTGTGAAAATTACGTTAGCGAATTGTTTTAATCCTTCTGTTGAACCGTAAGAGTAATCTTTGTAATCAAGTGATAAATAATTTGTGGTACTGTCTAGTTTGTTCTGATTCCAGAAAACCTCAATAAACTCTTTTACTAATTCTTTATTATTCTGTTCGATTGATTGCATAGCATGATTCTCCTTATTGTTTGGCTTAACACATATGATAAATTATAATAGTGACAAAAACTGTCATAGTTATAAAATAAGGTGAGAATATGTCTGCGAAATCAAAACGATTAATTGAACTATTGATGCTCGTCAATCGGAAGCGTAAGTTTACAGTTAAGGAATTAGCTTATGAATTTAACGTTTCTACTAGAACAATCTTAAGAGATTTAATGGAATTAAGTGAATTAGGGGTTCCTTTATATTCTGAGGTTGGTCCTCACGGTGGATATCAGGTGCTGAACGAAAGAGTTTTACCTCCAATTACTTTTACAGAAGAAGAAGCAGTTTCAATATTTTTTGCTAGTCATGCATTACGACACTTTTCCACACTTCCTTTTGAAGCGCAATCTAAATCCGCTTTGAAGAAATTTTATGCCTACTTACCTACTGACGTTAAAGATCATATTGATGAAATGAAAAATCGGTTTGATTTTTTCATACCAACAAAACAAGCAAAATCCCCATTTCTGCCAATACTATTAGAGACCTCAATTCGTCAAAATGTACTTAGTATTGGATACGAGTCGTATAAAGGAAAGTCAATTAGAGAAATTCAGCCACTTGGAATTTATGCGAGCAATGGTTTATGGTATTGTCCTGCATATTGTTTTACTAGTCATGACTATCGATTATTTAGATGCGATAAAATTGTTTCGATAAGTCATGAAGTGGAAAATGAGCCGCTTGATTTGCCGGAAATACCACTTGGAAAGAAATTGAAAAGTATGAAAGAAGAAAAATTAATTATGTTTTACGTGGAGCTTAGTAGGGAAGGGGTACAAAGATGTGAAACAATAATTGATCCGAGGTTTAAGGTACAGACCCGGGAGGACGGAACTGGGTGGATTAAAGATTGGATTACACAAAATGAAATACCTTTTTTAGTTCAAATATTCATTGCCATTGGAAAAGATGCGTCTGTGAAGGAACCGACCGAGCTAATCCAAAGTATAAGGGAGAAGCTTTCTGAAGTTTTGGAGTGGTATAAAATTGAATCATAAAGTCTTATATAAATATCAAAAAAACTGTAATAAAGCTATCGCCTTATTACAGTTTTTTAATCATGTTATACCATTTTACTCCACCATGTGTTGAGCTAGAAATACCGTTATTGATGAAACCATGGTTTTCGTAAAAATGAATTAAGTTTTCTTTACATGTAAGAGTAATTGAATCACGTTTATTTTCTTTTGAAACTTTTTCGATATGAGAAAGCAATTTTGATGCGATCCCTTTATTTTGGTTTTGTGGAGCAACTGCTATGCCTAAGATACTTTGATGGCCACCAGTAGATGGATTTTTTTTAATTTCGCTAAATAAATCATCTGTAATGAAAGTCTCATTTATAACAGGACCATTTACTAAACCAACTAATTTACCATTTTCCTCAGCTACAAAAAAACTATCGGGAATTAATTTAATGCGTTTTTCGAATGCCTGTTTTGTTGCTGCCTCTTCTTTTGAAAAACAAAGATGCTCAATTTCTACCAGTTCAGTTAAATCTTCCAATCTTACATTTCGTATGTTTAGCATGATTTGATTCCCTCCATTTTTCTTAATTATATTATATTAATTTCACAGCTTACAATCTATTTAAACTAGCATTTTGTATAGTGATTGAACAAAATGAAATAAAAAGATGTTGACAGAATTATGAAATAACCCCTATAATACAAAACATATTAAAAAAAGAAACAAGCTACTAATGATAGATTAATATAGTTTTAAGCAATGAAGGGAATTTAAGTAGTACTTATCTCAATGTAATAGAGAGCTGATGGTTGGTGGAAATCAGTACAAAGATAAGGATGAATTTCGGTCCTAGAGCTATTTTTTTCGAAGTAAAGTTTAATCTTTACTGAGGGAAAAACGGTCAAATTTGATCGTTATCAAATTCTTAAGAGGCAGAATATTTCTGCAACTAGGGTGGTACCGCGAATAATTCGTCCCTACTGATACAATCAGTAGGGACTTTTTTATTAGTTTAAAACTGAATATAGAAAATGCAATGAAGGGAATACAGTAATGTTTGTTTCACTGTTTAAGAGAGCTGGTGGATGGTGTGAATCAGTACATAAACAAACATGAATTACAATCCTGGAGCATCTTTTTTAAAAGTAAAGGTCGACATTTGCTTTGAAAAAGACGGTCATCGATCGTTAAATAAAACAAGTGGCAGATTTAATTCTGCAATTAGGGTGGTACCACGGTGAAAATCGTCCCTGTCGTTAGTGGCAGGGGCGATTTTTTTTTATAAAATTACAAGCTAGAAAGAGGAGATAGAAAATGGAATTACAAAAAAATTTACTACCAAGACATATCCGTTTCATGGCACTCGGTGGAGCAATTGGCACTGGTATTTTTAAAGGAACATCAGAAACTGTATCGATTGCAGGACCTGCAGTTATTTTTTCATATTTGTTTGCTGGATTATTACTTCTTGTTGTGATGAGTGCGATTGCGGAAATGGCTATTGCGTTTCCAGGTTTGAATATGAAAGGGTTTATTCGTAAAGCATTTGGTACAAGAGTGTCTTTCGTAATTGGTTGGTTGTACTGTTTTATGTGGTTAGTTGTTTGTGTTATTGAAGTAATCGCAGCCGGTAGCTTTCTACAATATTGGTTTCCTTCAATGTCGTTATGGTCTTTAAGTTTTATTAGTGCAATTTTTATTGTGGCCGTTAATTTTATGAATGTGAAACGATATGGTGAAATAGAATTCTGGTTTGCAGGAATTAAAATTACAATGATTGTTTTATTTATCGCGTTAGGCGCTGGAATTTTATTTGGAATTATTCCAAGTGATCATAGTGGTTATGTACAAAATTATGTTCAGCATAAAGGATTTTTCCCACAAGGCTGGTCAGGTGTATTTTCTGCTTTATTAATAGTCATTTTTTCTTACGGTGGTTCAGAACTAATTGGATTGACTTTAACAGAAACAAAAGATGCTGAAAAAGTAATACCAAAAGTTATAAAAGGGGTTATTTGGAGAATTGTTTTATTCTACACGCTTCCAATTCTGATTATTTGTGGATTAATTCCATGGAATGAAATTGGTAATCAAGAAAGTCCATTTGTTCAAGTTTTATCAACAGTAGGTTTTCAAGGTTCAGCTCATATTATGAACTTTGTATTAATTACGGCGGTATTATCTGCTGCAAATTCAGGTATTTACGGCTGTACTCGTATGATGTATTCGTTAGCAACTGAGGGAGAAGCGCCAAAGGTTTTTGCAAAAATTTCTAAAAATGGTGTACCTGTTTATGCGGTTATTGTAAGTGCAATTATTTTAATTGGGGGCACTTTTGTAGCTTATTTTTCTCCAGATCGCGTATTCGGTTATTTAATGGCGATACCTGGATTTACAGTATCATTAGTATGGATCAGCATTTGTTTAGCACAATTAAAGCTCCGTAAAACTTATACTAAGCTGCCACACTATAAAGTATGGGGATTTCCGTACGTAACATCATTTACAGTAATTGCATTAGGTGTGAGCTGTATAGCTTTTGCATTCAGTGAACAAAACAGGTTAAGTATTTTCGTATGTTTAGGAATGTTAGTTGTATTAATTTTATGTTCATTTATTAATAGAAAAAAAACAGAATCAGTCTGAAACTTAAGTTTTTTGTACTTTGTCACACATACACTAAAGGGCACCTTATTTGGTGCCCAAATATACTGCATTAAATTATTGATTGTTAGCCAATGCTAAAAGCTGTTCATTTACATTTTCATTTACAACTCCGCCATGGTAACAAATGATTGTTTCGATATCATATTTTGTTAATTGTTTAATGGATAAAAGAGCTGTTTCCATATCAGGTGTGGCATTTGGATTTGGCCCCATAATTACGCCATCAGCCGCGACAACAGCATCACCTGCGATTAAAGTTTTGCTTTGTTGATGATATAAACAAATGTGACCAGGAGTATGTCCAGGTGTAAAAATCACAGTGATTCCACCAGCATATGGTAAAACTTCTTCGTCAGATAAAGTTGTATTAACTTTAGCATTTAGTGGTGTATTATAGATTGCTTTTATTTTTTTTCCTATTTCTTCAGGAACAGATTCCATCATTTTTGCGATTCGCTCTGGATTTACTTTGATTAAAGCTTTATCGCCTTCAATATATGGCTTGTCTTCTTTATGTGCTAGCACTTCAATTTCTTGATCAGCAGTTTTTAAAAGCTCAGCAAGGCTCCCGATATGATCAATATCTTGATGTGTAAGGATGATTTTAGACAGCTTGTTAAATTTCAATCCCGCTTTTTCAATCGCTTCACGAATATCCCCAGTTTGCCCTGGCATTCCTGTATCTACCAAGATCACTTCTTGTTCATCCCAAAGTAATGTTGGGTGAATAATATTTACCTGTCCTGTAAAGTTCATTTCTAATTCAATTGTTTCAATACCTTTAGCTATTTTCATTTAAGTGGTAAAAGCATTTATTGCCTTTACTACACCTCCCCTTGTTATATGTGAGCACTAAACTAGACATCTAAGGAAAGTTGCCTAATTTAGTGTTCACATTTTTTTTGCTAAAAACTTATTTTACTTTTGCGTTTTTGAAACAGAAGAAATAAAGTCATCAATCATAACGTCAAAGCTGTCATCTACATTTACTGGATGTTGGAAATATCCAAGGAAATTCATCGAGACAAATCCGTGTAAAATGCTTCTTAATGCTCGGCCTTGATGAATTAATAAAGTAGGGTCCGTAATATAAAATTTTAGAATTTGATGAATAATTCCAGTTGTTTCTCTAGCAAGTCGTTTAACATCATCATTTTCTGTACTCGGGATATTCATAAAAAGTCCATAACCAGTTCTATTATCAAATGCAAAATCACGGTATACATAAGCAATTTCTCTAATCGCTTGTTCTCCACTTTTACCGACTAATCGTTGCATTAAAGTCGAATTTAATTTATTTAAAAGTGAAATCGTCATTTTCAATTTTAAATCGTCCATATTCGCAAAATGGTTATATAAAGATGGATATTTAATATCTAGCTTCTCTGCAATTTTTGGAAAAGTAACTTGATTAAGTCCGATTTCATTAGCCAATGAAAAAGCTACTTCAATAATTTTTTCTTTTGTTAAATTTCTTTTTTGAACCATTTTTTTGCTCCCGTCTCATGTTTAGGTAAATTGTTTTTTTAAAGAATATATAGGCAGATTTCTACTGCCAATCAACTAATGTCCTTAAAGATACAATACCTAAATACAAAGTATTTTTAAAGAGAGACTATATTTACTGAAAATAGTTTAACACTTCTAATGATAGTTAGTAAACTATATAATGTAATTTACAAACTATAAAATATAGTTTAGTGTTATATGTATACTAGAAACTTATTGTTATTTTTATTTGTCTCATTCTCGAGATTTTTTTATAGTGATTTTATTTTTATCAAAAAGGAGGGGGAAGCGATGTTATTGTGGAAAAGAAATTTGATTGTTTGCTGGTTCGGAATGTTTGTAACAAGTATTGGAATGAGCCAACTTGGTCCGGTATTACCCCTATATATTGATAAACTTGGTGTTCATAATTCTGCATTAATTAGTCAATTTTCAGGTATTGCTTTTGGGGTAACTTTTATTATTTCAGCCATTTTTTCCCCTATTTGGGGTTTGGCAGCCGATAAGTTTGGACGAAAACCAATGCTGCTAAGAGCAAGTCTTGGTATGTCAATTATCATTTTTTGTATGGGTTTTGCACATAATGTCTATGTTTTAATTGGTTTAAGACTTTTACAAGGTGTCATTACCGGTTACGGTACAGCTTGTACAACTTTAATCGCAACGCAAACAGATAAAGAGCATGCGGGATCGGCATTAGGTACACTTTCAACTGCAAGTATAGCAGGTTCATTACTTGGTCCGATGATTGGAGGTTATATTGGAGAGACTGTAGGCTTACAAAATGTGTTTTTTCTAACTGGTGGACTCATGATGGTTGCGTTTGTTACAACTGCATTATTTGTAAAAGAATCATTTACTCGCCAAGATAAAAAAGTGCTCAAGTTTAAGGAAATATGGAGTATTATTCCAGATAAAAGCTTAATGATTACTATGTTCATTACTTTTTTTGTTTTAACAATAGCGCTTTATTCGATTGAACCGGTAATTACTGTCTATATTTCTCAGCTATCTGCTCATTCTACACATGTTGCATTGTTAGCGGGTATGGCTTTTTCAGCATCAGGCTTGGCCAGCATTATTGCCGCTCCGAGATTAGGTAAGATTTCAGATCGAATTGGTCCACATAAAGTTATATTCGTTGCACTAATTGTTTCAGGTCTGATGGTTATTCCCCAAGCATTTGTAAAAAACGCTTGGGAATTGATGGGACTACGATTTATTTTAGGTTTGGCAACGGCGGGCTTAACTCCAGCTGTTAATACATTAGTTAAACGAATTACACCCGATGCCATTACCGGCCGAGTATTTGGATTTAATATGTCAGCAGGATATTTAGGTGTATTTGTCGGTTCCATTTTAGGTGGGCAAATTGGAGCATATTTAGGTGTAAAATACGTATTTTTTGTTACAAGTGCATTATTGCTACTTAATGCAATTTTGGTTTATGTTAAGGTTAATAAGAAATTGAAAGTAAAAGAAGATTTTAAATTATCGATCTAAAAAGTTATAATTTTGGGGGAGCTACTTAATGTTGCTCCCTTTAATAATAGTACCCTACATAACTTAGCAAGAAATGTCGGATTGGTTAATTTCGTTCCTGTTATTCTATTGATGAAGGAGGTTATAAAATGGATTTGTTAAAGAATATGAATGATGCTCTAGTATATATTGAAGAAAATCTGACAAGTGAGATCGACTATAAAGAGCTTTCTAGACGGGCTTTTTGTTCTGAGTATCACTTTAAAAGAATGTTTTCGTTTCTTGCTGGAATTTCCCTTTCAGAATATATACGCCGCCGCCGTCTTACCGCCTCTGCATTTGAACTTAAAGATCATAACAAGAAAGTAATTGATATTGCTTTAAAATACGGATACAATTCTCCGGATTCCTTTACGAGAGCCTTTCAAAACTTGCATGGAATTACGCCGTCAGAAGCTAGAAATAACGGCAATTCGCTCAAAGCATTTCCACGAATGACCTTCCAATTATCAATTAAAGGGGGAAATGAAATGAACTATCGTATTGAAGAAAAAGAGGAATTTCGAATCGTAGGGATAAAAAAGAGAGTTCCGATTATTTTTAATGGAGTTAATCCGGAAATTGCATCCATGTGGAAAACTTTAACGATGGAAAAGATAACGAAACTAAAAGAACTCTCCAATGTTGAACCGAATGGCATAATTAGTGCATCAACAAATTTTTCTGAAGGTAGAATGGAAGAAAAAGGAGAGCTTGATCATTATATTGGTGTTGCCACTACAAATGACTGTCCAAATGAGTTCATTCAACTTGAAGTTCCTGCATTTACATGGGCAGTATTCGAAGCAATTGGAAAATTTCCAGATGCATTGCAAGAAGTCTGGGGAAGAATTTATTCGGAATGGTTTCCATCTTCTAATTACCATCAAGTAGAAGGTCCCGAAATATTGTGGAATGAACAGAAAGACGTCACATCACCAACTTTTAAGAGCGAAATATGGATTCCAGTCTCTAAAAAATAAAAAAAGAAAGAGACATATGCTCTTTCAGGTTTCTGAATGATTGTTATTAAAGTGATCTAGTTTATCTGAAATACTTTTAAGTATTTGATTCTTCTCTTGTTGAATTTTTAGGAATTTTAAAAGAAACCAAATCATAAAAACAAATGGTGCTATGTAAAATAAAATCGGTATGATTGAAAATAGAGAAAAAAGCATGTTATGCATATTAATTTCACTCCTTTTGGAAGATTATACCATAAGATTTAGATTAAAACCTTCTTATTATTGAAGGTTTTTTTGTTTATAACTTATTCAGTTAGATTCTTGGTTAAGAATGAATTTAAAAGGAAAATAGCGTTATTTAGAGAATGTACTATTAATTAAGAGATGCTATAAGTCGAATACTAAAGTAGGAGAATTAAAAATGAAAATAGTAAAACAATGGGTACAAGAGGATAGTGATTTTATTAGAAAAAAAGTAATTGAATTTAATGCTAAAAACCTTCCTGATGAGAGGAAAGCACCGTCGGAAAATATAAGCTTTGTCGTTAGAAATGATCAAGAGGAAATAGTAGGTGGAATTACAGGGAGGATGTATTGGCACCATTTATCGATAGACTTCTTATGGGTGTCAGAGGAATATAGACATGCAGGTTTTGGTAGTCAGCTAATCAATCAAATGGAAGAATTTGCAATCGAAAATGGATGTCGCTTTATTAAAGTAGATACTTTTAGTTTTCAAGCTCCAAAATTTTATAAGAAACATGGTTTTAAAGTATTTGGATTAATTGAGAATCATCCAAAAGGGTATAATCAATATTATTTTGAAAAAAAATTATAAGAGACAATCTAAACTTTTAACAACATGAAGTTGCTTTTGCAGCTTATTTTTTTTAGCTAATAAACTTAAATGGTATGATTAATTAAAAGTTTGATGTGACTGGAGGAATCAATAATGAGCGAGCTTAATTTATTGTTTCGAAAAAGAATCGGATTACGTGATAATGAAGTGATTAACTTTAATAATGTAAATGACGTTCTTGAAAAAACTGCTAAAAATATCCCTTTTGAAAATCTTTGTATTATAGGAAATAAAACGAATGAGATCAACCGAGAAAATTTAATTAGTAAATTATTAGTGAAAAATGAAGGTGGTCTCTGTTATGAATTGAATTCAATACTTTATTTATTTCTTCTTGAAAATGGGTTTAACGTGAGGTTAGTAAGAGGAGTTGTTTATGACAATATAGCTCAAAAATATCCTACTTTTGGAAGAACACATGTCACAATCCTATTAACACAAAATGAAGAAACATACTTAATTGATACTGGATTTGGGGCGAATCTTCCTTTAAAAGCAGTTCCCTTATCCGGTGAGATAATTACTTCTAGTAATGGTGAGTTTCGAATTAAAGAAGAAGACACAGAATTCGGGGATTATGTATTAATGTTAAAACTAAAACATAAAGATCCCGATTGGAGAATTGGTTATGCATTTGATTCACGCGATATCATTTCAGATGTCTCCGAATTTAATGAGATTCAAACAATTATTGCTGAGCACAAGGAGTCTCCATTTAATAAAAACCCTTTAATGACTCAACTGACAAATGAGGGGAATAAAACTTTAACGAATACTTCTTTTACACAATGGGTTAACGGTGTAGTTACGAAAGAGGATCTTGATGAAATGAAATATAAGGAATTAGCTAAGCAACATTTTGGTCTCTAATAAAAAAATAGATTTACGATTTATTAGTAAACATCTAAATAATCTAACCATTCTATTGCCTATGAAAATTTAATGTTCTATCATTTGCTTAATAAGTAATCAACCAAGTAATTTTAGGAGTGAAAAGCAATGAGTAGTGCAAACAGAGGTGTCAATATTGGTCCACCTCGTTTTAAAATAGCAGTTCATGCAATAGTTTAGTTGGCAAATAGTGCTGGAATGTTATCAAGCGCAATGATTGCAGAGCAAGTGGATTCTCATGCGACATTCATGCGAAGAGTAATGCAATCTTTAACCTCAGCAGGTATTGTAGAATCCAAAGGTGGCCGTGAAGGTGGTTATATTTTAAAAAAGGCGATTGATTCAATTACCTTAGGTGAAATCTATACTGCTGTTAATAGAGGTCCCATAGAACAAGAAATGTCAGTTGACTGTGGTGAAGCTGCAGAACAGCTAGATTTAGAAATAGAAAGAATACTATTTGAAGCGGAACGCCAGGCTTTAGATTATTTAAAGCAATTTACAATTGAAGATGTTATGAATCGAATTGATTTTTTTAAATGATTAAATTTAGTTTACTAACTTAATAAGGAATTAAAAGTACTAAATAAGCAGGTAACACTGCTTTTTTATTTTGGGTAGACTAAAGACCCAGCAGAAAGGTGGAAGCCCAGCTCATGCTATAGCGAGTATCCTTAGTTGAAATCAACAAGACATGACTTATTTAATAAAACATTCTAATCAAAATTTAGATTGAATAGTTACTTTTGTAGTAATATGTGCTTTTTTCAATTGCATATATATTAGTAAAGGGGTGATAAAAAAATGGATATTTTATCAATTATCTTGCAAATTTTATTAGCTCTTATGTTTTTAATTGCTGGTTTAGGTAAAGTTTTTGGTTCAAAAACGAGTGTTGAAAGTTTTAATCACTTGAAATTAGCACAATGGTTCAGAGTAATTACTGGATTAGTAGAATTGGTTGGTGCTGTTTCACTTATTATTGGATTTTGGGAAGAAAGTTGGGTTCCAGCGGGTGGTTTATTATTAGGAGTTGTGGCAATCGGTGGAATAATATCACATATCCGTGTTAAGGATTCGTTTAAACAAACTTTTACAATATTATTATTAGGTATTATTGCGTTTGTACTATTATGGATTAATTATTCCGATCTCTCAAGTTTCCCGGGATTTAATTAATTTGCAATCAATATATGCAGGGATTAATAAGGCGACGACAGAATAATAATGACAGTACTTAAATCAATCTTATATGTAAAAAGGAGCGATTTTAATAATGTATGATATCGTAATTATCGGCGCCGGACCGGCGGGAGCAAGTGCTGCTTTATTTGCAGCAAAAGCTGGTAAAAAAACTCTAGTTTTAGACAACGACAAGAGTATAACGAAAAAAGCTTGGATTGAAAATCATTATGGGGTTTCAGAAATTACAGGTCCAGATTTAATAGAAACAGGAAAAAATCAGTTTAGAAAATTTGGAGCTGAAATGATCCAAGGTACTGTAGGTAACATTGTAAGTACAGAAAATGGCTTCAATATTGAAACCGAAACAGCAACTTATGAAGCTAATCAAGTGATTTTAGCTACAGGCTTAAGTGTGGATTTAGCTGAAAATGTGGGACTAAAAACAAAAGCTGGAACAGAACCTCGCATAAAGACCATACTTGATGTAGATTCGACTGGTAAAACAAATATAGAAGGAGTATGGGCAGCGGGAACTGTTGCAGGAACAAGTGTTCATACGATTATTACAGCGGGTGATGGAGCAAAAGTTGCGATTAATGTTATTAGTCAATTAGATGGGAAACGATATGTTGATCACGATGTTTTGAAATCATAGTCTATGATTAAATAAATAATTTAGCATTACTTCTATCAAAGAGCATTACTTCTATCGAAGTAATGCTTTTTTTATAAACTAATATTAAATTTTAGTAGACTTATAGCTAATCTACTTAATAAAGATGTATCTGTAATAATTCATTTTTTCATCAATATATTAGAAAGTGAAATGAATCATGTTAGGAGGGGGCCGATTGTCGGATGCATTTATAGCACGTTCTTTAGATGAAATTCTGTTTTGGTCAAGGATTATGAAAGAGCATTCACTCTTTCTTAAATTAGGCTTTAATTGTGATGATACTGAGTTAATTCAAGAGGCAGACCAATTTTATCAAGTTTTTGAAGCAATAGGAAATAAAGCCCAATCATTTTCGCTTCAAACGGATCCTCAGCAAATTAAACAGTTTAACAATGAGGTTCATCAAGCAGCTTCCATGATTTGGGCCTATAAGCGGAAAATCCTTAACTTACTCCTTACTTGTAAAATAACGGGCAATAACTTTCCATTATTAGTTGACCATACAAGTAGAGAAGCAGCCTATTTTGCAAATCGCTTGACTGAATTAAATAATGGTCAACTCCAACCGCTACCTGCTGCAATTATCCAGGAAAATGTTTTCTTTTTAAGAATTATGGCAGACCATGCAAAATTTATCGGACATTTATTAGATCCATCAGAAAGAAAACTAGTAGATCAAGCGAGGGAATTTAGCCATGATTTTGATCAACTTCTAT
This sequence comes from Gottfriedia sp. NPDC057948, assembly GCF_042887255.1. Lineage (NCBI taxonomy): Bacteria > Bacillati > Bacillota > Bacilli > Caryophanales > Bacillaceae > Gottfriedia > Gottfriedia sp. NPDC057948. Next base: position 72,543 of record NZ_JBHVPN010000005.1, on the reverse strand, counting down.
ACCAAGCCGTAGATTTAGAATCAATGAGGCCACAATCGGAAACAGTTCCGATTCTTGACCAATTCCTTGATGAAAACCGTGTATCGGTAAAATCACTTAGAGATTTTAAGAAGACAGCTCGCGACCTAATAGAAGCTTGTAGAATTAAAAGTATCATTCACCCACTGCTTGCAGATCATGTATTTAGAGAAGCAGAGCGATTTTTGCATATAATTGACGCGTTTGAAGCACAGTTAACAGGAACAGGGAATAGGAATATTGTACTGGACGACCACTAAGAACAACGCAAGTTACCAAAATAGACACGAAAAAAGAATCTGATTAAAGATTCTTTTTTTATAGCGCATTGAAATGGGTAGCATAAGTACATAGGTAGAAAAGGGTTTAAATAATTGATAACATACTTTTTATGTAGAAATTATTTCCTCTCACTATAACTCTTTAACAAATCTTCAACTAAAATGCCATTAATTTTCAATCCTGATAAATTGCAATTTATGATTTCGACATGACTTAAATCACAGTCCGTAAACTGACTATTTGTTAAATAGCAATTCTCAAATTTAATAGAATTAGCGTGATCGTCAATATTTAAATCATCCGGAATGACAATATTGCGGAAGCTTGTTCCAGCTAAATGAACATGATCAATTATTAAGTCTCTTAAATTACCATTTGTTATTTTTGTATTAGACAAATTAACATCTGAAATTCGAGTTCCGAATAAATTCACGTCATTTAATTCCAGATTTCTCATGTTTGCATTTGTAAATTTCGAATTTGCCAAGCTTACATTATTAAAGTCTAAATTATCAGCTCTTACTTCATTAAAAGTTGAAAAAGACATATCTGTTTTTTGTAACTCAAATAATGCAGTCTTCCAATTTGACATTACATCTCCTCCTAAAGCTTTGATAATTGAATATATTTAACTTAGTTCCTGAGAATCCCTTCACTCTTATTCATTTTTAATTTCGACAAATAGTTGAATCAACTTTTATTTTGTAATCATACTATATAAAAATCTATAATCGTTTTGAAATAGTTTGACTTTTCAATATCTTTTTTATAAAATCTTTTTAACATTTGAATAAAAGCAATGAAGAGGAAAAGTAGAATAATGTTATTTTTTACAGAGAGCTTCGGTAGCTGAAAAGAAGCATGAATACTTATTTGAACAATGGCCTCGGAGCTTCGTACTGAACGTATATTTCATATTAGTAGGCTACGACAAGAGTTGGCACTTGTTACCAAAGTCACAGTATATAAGCATTTTTATGCTTTTCGTACTTGCAAAGACAAATGTATGCAAATACTTTGTGAACTAAGGTGGTACCACGTGGATATTAAACCTCGTCCTTATCTTTTATAGATAGGGGCGAGGTTTTTTGCATTTATAAATTAGGAGGAATTGGAATGGATATTTTTATTGGAGGAGCTTGGCCTTATGCAAATGGTTCATTACATTTGGGGCATATTGCAGCTTTACTGCCAGGTGATATTCTAGCTCGATATTTTCGTTTGAAAAAAGCGAATGTATTATACGTTTCAGGAAGTGACTGTAATGGGACACCTATTGCTATTAAAGCAAAACAAGAAAATGTAACTTATAAAGAAATTGCAGATCGTTACCACCTTGAATTTGAGGATAACTTTAAGAAATTAGGATTTACCTATGATTTTTATACAAGGACAGACGCACAGCATCATCATCATACTGTACAAGAAATTTTCTTAACTTTATTACAAAATGGGTTAATTTATAAAAAAGAAATTGAACAATGTTATTGTGAAGAATTTGAACAATTTTTACCAGATCGTTATGTAGAAGGAAATTGTCCAAATTGTGGTCAACATGCGCGTGGAGATCAGTGTGATTATTGCTCTGCTATTTTAGATCCTTTAGATTTATTAAATAAAACATGTAAGTTATGTGGAAATCCTCCATCCGTAAAAAACACAGAGCACTTTTATTTTTCATTAAGCAAGTTACAAGATGAGCTAAAGGAATATGTTGATTTTGCTAAAATGAGTGGATGCTGGCGTTCGAATGCGATCCAATTAACAGAACGATATTTAAATGAAGGGCTACATGACCGAGCAGTATCAAGGGATTTGCCAAATGGAGTAAGCGTGCCAGTAAAAGGGTACGAAAAGAAGAAAATTTATGTGTGGATTGAAGCAGTATCTGGTTATTATTCGGCAAGTAAACAATGGGCACTTAGCACGAATCAAGATGTCACCAGCTTTTGGCAAAAAGAAACAATTTCATATTATATTCATGGTAAAGACAATATACCGTTTCATTCAATTATTTGGCCATCTATTTTAATTGGTTTAAAAAAAGAGGCACTTCCAACTCATATTGTTTCAAATGAATATTTGACGCTTGAGAAGAAAAAACTGTCCACTAGTAAAAACTGGGCTGTATGGGTACCATATTTAATCGAAAAATATCATCCTGATTCAATCCGATATTTTTTAACAATAAATGCTCCAGAAAATAGGGATACTGATTTTTCTTGGAGGGAATTTATTTTTAGTCATAATAGTGAGCTATTAGGCGCATATGGGAATTTTGTAAACCGCACATTAAAGTTTCTTGAAAAGTACTATTATGGTGTAGTCCCAGAAGGGGAAATTGAACAATCAATTAGATTTGATATTAAAGGGCTTTATAAGTCTGTTGGTTCACAGATTGAATCGGCTAATTTCAAAAAGGCCGTGGAGGAAGTATTTGAATTTATTCGTTCTGCAAATAAATATTTTGATGAAGCAGCGCCTTGGAAACAAGTTAAGGAGAATTTGATCGAATGTCATAACACGATGGTGAGTTGTGTCTATGCTATTGCCAACCTGGCGCAAATCTTACATCCAATCCTGCCTTTTTCGAGTAATGAAATAAAAGAAATGCTAAATTTACCAAACTTTGAATGGAAGGAAATATATCCAGTTTTAGTAAAAATCAACGAAGTAAAGCCTCTTTTTGAAAGAATTGATGTAGGTAGAATAGAGGAAGAATTAGAGCAGTTAACTAACCAATCGAAAAATTAATAAAAGAAAGCATTAATAATCAGTCTGATCATTAATGCTTTTCTTATTAAAAAATATAAAATAATTGCTAAAGATTTTAATATAGAACGCTTATAAATTCAAAGGCTGTAAAGATAAAAGATCCAAAAATAATGGTTGCTCCTGTTGAAGTGAAATATTCATCAGGATCGATGATTACAGATGTTGTATGCCATCCACCAATATCAGGTGTTGCTTCACCTGTTGTACGTGGGGCAAATTTAATATAAAGCATGAGTAATAGAGCAAATAGACCGACAAACGGTGCAGTAGATGAAAATGACATATTAAAATAAAGTGCAATTAAAAATGATATAAAATATAAAACTATTATTGATACACTTAATTTTAAGAATTGTTTAAGCCAGTAATTGCGTCGATTGATTGGTTGGTCGCGTAATACTTCTTTCATTTTCTGTGCATCCTTGTATCGGAAATATAATCCGACTGGCCATGCAATTAAGAAACAGATTAAGGTAAAGGCCAAGCATAGTAAAAGTTTTCCTCCCAAAGCTGTTATGAATAATGACATATTTTCCTCCAAAATTTTAATGATAATTATTATTTTATCAAACTTTCAAATTAAAAATATTGGAAAAATGTAAAATCATATGAAAATGTAATCGTTTTATTTAACCTGTTTAATAATGTATATTGTAAAATGATTGAATATAAGCACTATTCTAGCAATCTCATAAAAATTAGAGTAGATATAAAAAACTAAATGAGGTGAGAAAATGAAAAATATTACTGTTTACCATTACGATGCTTTTAGTAAAGAACCCAATAAAGGAAATCCAGCTGGAGTCGTTTTAGATAGCGATTCTTTGACTGATTATGAAATGCAGGATATTGCGAAACAAGTGGGATTTAATGAAACTTCATTTCTATTAAATTCAAAGATTGCTGATCATAAAATTCGTTATTTTACACCAGGACATGAAATGGATTTATGTGGTCACGGGACAATGGCAGTAATATATGCTTTGGTCACTAGAGGGGAATTTGAGTTTAAAAGTGAGTTAACAATTGAAACAAAGGCTGGGATTTTGCCAATCAAAATTCATAATTCAAATAATGAAATCTTCATAACGATGAAACAAAAAACACCAGAATTTGTAGAGTTTAAGGGCTCAGTTGATGATGTAGCGTCCGCAATTGGTCTTAGTGTAGAAGAAATCGATAAAAGTCTACCAACTCTTTATGGAAGTACAGGTGCCTGGAATTTACTTTTACCGATAAAAAAAATATCTTCATTTGAAAAGATGAAACCTAATAATCTACTTTTTCCCAGTATTTTGATGGAAATACCAAAAGCATCCGTTCATCCATTTTGCTTAGAAACATACGATTCGAGTGCAGATTTTCATGCTCGCCATTTTTCCTCGGCATTTTCTGGAACGGTTGAAGATCCGGTTACAGGCACTGCCTCTGGGATTTTAGGAGCTTATTATGCTAAGTATATTAATAATGATGTTAATGATGCAATTGAATTAGTTGTTGAGCAAGGAACTGAAATTCAAAAAGATGGACGTGTAAAAGTAAATGTAAAAAGAGTAAATTCGACTTATGATATAGAAATTACTGGAAATGCTGTTTATGTTAAGGAAATGGAAATTCAAATATAAAGTGAAATGGAGTACACTATGTTTTTGAGCGATAGGCTATACGGACAATACAATATTGATCAAGTTCTTGTTGAATTAATCGATACAAAACCAATTCAACGGTTAAAAAGAATTCATCAAGCTGGTGCTACCTTTTTAGTGGATCAGCATTTTAATGGTACCCGATATGACCATTCTATTGGCGTTATGTTGTTAATAAAAAGGTTAGGGGGTTCGGTCAAGGAACAAATAGCTGGTTTATTACATGATGTTTCTCACACGGCATTTTCCCATGTTATTGATTTTGTTTTTGATAATAGGGAAGAAAATTACCATGAAACAATCTTTGAAAAAGTAATTTTAGATTCGGAGATTCCTTCTATACTTAAAAAATATCATATCGATATGAAAGAAATTTTTGATATAGATAAATGGAATATACTTGAAAAAGAGCTTCCGAAGCTATGTGCAGATCGAATAGATTATACATTAAGAGATATGCATACATATTTTGGAACACCTAAAAAAGAAATTGAAGCATTTTTAAATTCATTAGTTATTGTAAATGGAGAAATCTGTGTAAACTCTATTGAAATAGCGGAGTGGTTTACAGTGATTTATTATAAACTTACTATTGATTATTTTTTAGGTCCGATCAGTATTTATTCATATGATTCACTTGCAAAGATTATTAAACTGGCATTACAAAAAGATATTATTAAGTTAAACGATTTATTATTAGACGATATGCAGTTAATGACATTAATTCAAGAAAGCAATGATCAAGAAATACAAGAGTTAGTAAACAGTTTATATGCAAAAGTTGTGCTCGAAGAAAATGATCAGGATTATGATATTCATCGAAAAGCTAAAAGAAGGATTATCGATGTGCCTGTATCATTAGACGAAACAACTGTCCAACAAGCATCTCTTTTATCAGACAATATAGCTAAAATGAATAAGATTGCAATAGAAAAGTCTGAAAAAGGAACATTTGTAAAAATTAAAAGATAGAGTATAAAGAAATTTGAAGTATGTAAATTAACAAGTTTGGAGCCAGGGGGAGTCTTTTTGAAATCAGAGATAGAACTTATGGAAATGCATATTAACGTATTATTTAAACACGATGAAGTTGGAAAAATAACACAAATAAATGAACCACCATATACAAAAGCACCACGGTTTTATATAGGAAGCACCAAAATGGGAAATGAGAAAAGGTTTTTAGATAGTCTTAAAAATGAAGAAGTAATTGAATTAGAGAATGCCTTAGATTCGAACTATAGTATACCTATAGTAAATATCATGCAGATTTTAAGTAAAACTCATCAGATTGAAAGTTTATGGATGGGGCCGGCATATGTATTTCAAACAGTTGGCAAAGCATCATCGAAAGCAATAAAAATTACCCAGGCAAATAAACAATTTTTATTACCAAACTTCCCTTATACATATGAGGAGCTAGAATTTAAAGAACCATGTTATGCAATTATTGAAAATGACATAGCTGTGTCGATTTGCTGTAGTGCCAGACAATCAGCTGAAGCTGCCGAAGCAAGTGTATATACACTCGAGGATTTTCGTGGAAAAGAGTATGGATTAATCGTTTCAAATGCTTGGGCTGCGGACATCCAAAGCCAAGGACGAACTGCTTTTTACAGTACATCTTGGGATAATTATGCATCGCAGGGAATCGCACGAAAATTAAAATTAGTTCAATATGGAACGGATTTACATTTTAGTTAAAAGCATCAGTATTTTAGTGCAAAAGCATTACTTCTTATATTGAAGTAGTGCTTTTTAATTGAAATATAAGTGTATTATTAATTGAAAGCTAATATAATTATGAATGATATTTAATCAATTTAATGTAATAAATCTGTTTGAAAGAAGGGGAATAGATGGATCAATTTTCAGTTAAACAGGCAAGTTTCCTAATATTAGTAACTTTGACTGGAATTATTAGTTCCGTCATATTACATATCTCTCTCGTATTTGGAATTTTACCAGGATTAATTTTTTTAATCGTATTAAGTTTAAAAAGAGGATATGAAGTTAGAAATATTATGAAGTTAAGCTATCAAGGGATGGGAAAAGTTAAAATTGTTCTCTTTATCTTATTTTTAATTAGCTTTTTACTTCCATCTTGGTATTTATCAGGAACGATAACATCGATGGTTTCGATTACTTTACAGGCAATAAATCCACATCATTTTTTTGTGTTTTGTTTTCTAACCACGATGATTTTTTCAATGATTTTGGGTTCGTCGATTGGAACATTAAGTGCCTTAGGAGTTCCTCTTATTAGTAGTGCCATATTACTACATATACCTGTGGAAATATCGGCTGGAGCGGTTATTTCGGGTGCATTTGTTGGTGATCGAACATCACCTTTTTCAAGCGCACATCAACTTTTAGCTAATATTCTTGAAACAACTGTCAAAAAACAAGGTAAAGCGATGCTTTTTACATCCATTACTGCTGTAATCGTAACAATCATATTTTTTAGCGTAATGGATTTACAGTTTGCGCAAGGAATTACCCAGACACATCATGAAATCGTGAGCAATAAGGATATTTCATTCATTCAATTTATTCCTCCGATTTTATTAGTTGTACTTGTTTTATTTCGAATCAATATTATTTACTCGTATGTCATTAGTATTTTGTCTGGAAGTTTAATAGCTTTGTTTAATGGCACTTCTTTTAGTAAAATTGTAAATTCTTTTTGGCACGGAATTAATGGACTTGGTGGAGGGCTAAGTCATATGTATAGCTTGTTATTGTTTATTGCTGTAGCAGGAATTTATAATGCGTTATTGGAGGAGCTTAATATCATTCAGCCGATGTTGGATAAATGGCTTCAAACTTCAACTTCAATGCTATCGGATTCTTTAAAAACAATTGGTGCAACAGCTGTTATATGCGTAATAGCAGGTAACCAAACGATGCCTATTATTTTAACAGGGCGATCTTTTTTAGTGCATTGGTCAAATAAATATAACAAAGAAGAATTGGCTCGGTTAATGGCGGATACAACTTTATTATTTCCAGCAATGATCCCTTGGAATGTTCTTGCAATCATGAGTAGTACAGTCATTAATATGAAGTTACACGAGTATTTACCTTATGCAATATTCTTATGGCTTCTTCCGTGCTTAACGATTTTCATCAATGTATTTAAAAAAGTTAAGACTTACGAAACGAAGTATGAGGTCAGTTCTTAATGCAAGGGTAAAAAATTAGAAAAAGAGATAAATAGCTAATATGCTATTTATCTCTTTTTTTCATACAGCACTAGCAGACTGTATTTCCTTTAATTGTCTAACAGTTATACTGTATTTTGTTCGTATAGCTTCTAATTCCATAATAGCAACATCAATGTATTCGGGATCGGCATAAATAAAATTAATTTCTTTTAGCTCTAAAAGTTTTTGTAAGCTTCTTAACTCATTATGTAAAAGTTGTGATGGCGTTTCATCAATTATTTGGTTTTTAGTAAAACGTTGAAAGAATGATTTAAAATTGAAAGTTTTTCTTCTAGATTGTTCTTGACCCGTTATTAATTTTGACATTCAGTAATCCTCCCTAAATATAGAAAATATCTACTATTTGAAGACATAGGCTTGTCCAACTTAATAAACTTGAAAGAAACTTAAGAATTGGTTGTTCTAAATCTTATTACAGCGTTGGTAAAAATATTCATGTAAATTTTTTAAAAAAAATTTTTCGCTAAAATTGATTCTCACAAAAAAGATGGTTTAAAAATAGAACGATTTAGAAAAGCTTTAAGTGTATTTATAATTTAACGTTTTGCATCATTCTGTTACACTAAAGGAACATAAAGGTTTTTCTTTATGCAAAATTAATTTGAAATAAGTGAGGTCAAGATTTATGGAAAAAATTGAAGTAGGCGAAATTCTTACACTTAGCTATGATGAAGGAGACGAGCAAGATTACGAAGTACTAGGCTCAATTACAATTGAAGGTCATGAATACATAGCAGTAGGTTTACTAGAAGAAGTAGAAAAAGAAAGTGAAGAGGATATTGACGTTTTCTTCTTAAGAGTCGAAGAAGATGGCGAGTTTTATGATATTGAAACAGAAGAAGAGTTTGAAAAAGTTTCAGCTGCTTTTGATGAAGTCTTAAAATAATAAGAACAAAAAAGTAGGATTAAAGCATTGGTATACGGTCAAAGTTATAGGAAGTATTTCGTAATTTTTATAAAGGTAGAACACTTGTAGATAATACAAAGTGTTCTTTTTTGTATGTTTATGTAGAGATATGTAGGTTTTATTGGAAAATTGGAGTACAAACTATTAAATTTTCGGTATACTACAAATAGCAATTATATTAGGAGGAAGCTTATGAAATTTTCATTTAGAAATTACGCTTTTCCTTTGATTTTACTTAGTTGTATCATCATAGGTTCAGTCATCGGATATACTCATGAAAGCGTAGGACTTGCCCTTAAGCCAATAGGGGATTTATTTTTAAATTTATTATTCGTAGTAGTTGTACCACTTGTATTTTTCTCTGTAGCTTCAAGCTTTGCAAATGGCGGGGGAGAAAAATTCGGTAAGATTATGCGAAATATGTCAGGGGTATTTTTATTTACAGGTATTATTGCAGCGATCATAATGCTTGTTGTTATGAAAGTTTATCCACCTGCACATGGGGTTCATATCCCGATTGTTAAACCAGATGCAACTGATAAAGTATCAGTAGCGGAGCAAATTGTAAATACATTTACGGTGAATGATTTCTCAGGCTTGTTTACTAGAAGTAATATGTTAGCAATTATCGTTTTTGCTGTATTAGTTGGTTTAGCAACGAGTAAAGCTGGCGATAAAGCAGACATTGTTAAAAAATTATTATCAAGTGGTAATGTAGTGATCATGAATATGGTTAACTATATTATGTATCTTGCACCTGTTGGACTTGGAGCTTATTTTGCTTATCTTGTTCCGACATATGGTAAAGAATTAATAGGTTCATATGAGCGAGTTTTTGTTTTATATTATGTAACTGCTATTCTATTTTATTTTATCGTTTATAGTATTATTGCTTATATGGCTGGTGGTAGTTATGGATTTAGAATTTATTGGAAAAATGTATTACCTTCAACGTTAACATCTCTAGGAACTTGTAGTAGTGCAGCAACGATTCCAACAAATTTTGAATCAGCTGAAAAAATGGGTGTATCTAAAAATATTAGAGAGACTGTTATTCCTTTAGCTAGTGCACTACACAAAGATGGATCTGTTATGGGTGGAGTCGTAAAAATTGCTTTTGCATTTGGTGTATTTGGAATGAATTTCTCTGGTTTGAATATTTATCTTGTAACAATCGGTATTGCATTACTAGTTGGTATGGTAATGGGAGCAATTCCAAATGGTGGAATGATCGGGGAAATGTTAATTCTTTCTCTGTTTGGGTTACCAGTAGAATCTTTACCAATTCTTGCAGCAATTAGTACGTTAATTGATCCGCCTGCAACAATGTTAAATGCAACAGGTGATTTATCTGTGAGTATGTTAGTTGAGAGATTGACTAACGGGAAAAAGGCTGCATAAAAACGAAGACTGGGAATCTCCCAGTCTTTTATTTTTGTATTAGAATTGTTGTTTCTTATTTTTTAAGTTTTCCCTCCATTTACAATAAGTACTTGGCCTGTTACAAAAGAGGAATCGTCAGAAGCAAGAGATATGTAGGTTGAGGCAAGTTCGAATGGTTGACCGGGACGTAGAAAAAAGAACACATAGCCTAGTATGTGTTCTTTTTACTAAAAATTATTTTAAGTTTTCAGGGTTTAATCCTTTTAATTCTTCGATTACGAAAAGACCATCTTTACGGATTAAAACGTCATCGAAATAGATTTCTCCTCCACCGTATTCAGGACGTTGGATACAAACCATATCCCAGTGGATATTTGAGTTGTTACCGTTGTAAGCTTCATCATAAGCTTGACCTGGTGTAAAGTGGAAGCTTCCATCGATTTTTTCATCGAATAAGATGTCCCCCATTGGATGTAAGATGTATGGATTTACTCCAATTGCGAATTCACCGATAAAGCGTGCACCTTCATCTGTATCAAAGATTTTGTTGATACGCTCAGTGTCGTTAGCAGTTGCTTCAACAATTTTACCTTCTTTGAATTTAAGTTGAACATTTTCAAAAGTAAATCCATTGTTAGGAGATGGCGTGTTGTAAGAAAGTGTACCATTTACTGAATTACGAACAGGTGCTGTAAATACTTCACCATCTGGAATATTCATTTCACCAGCACATTTAATAGCTGGGATATCTTTAATTGAGAATGTAAGATCAGTTCCAGGACCTTTAATTTGAACTTTATCTGTACGGTTCATTAATTCAACAAGAGCATCCATTGCTTTGTCCATTTTACCGTAATCTAAATTACATACATTAAAATAGAAATCTTCAAATGCTTCAGTGCTCATTTTTGCTGATTGAGCCATTGAATCAGTTGGGTAACGTAGTACAACCCATTTAGTTTTTGGAACACGAATTGCTCTATGTACTTTTTGGCCTACAGTTTTACCATGGATTTTAGTTTTTTCGTCTGGTACATCAGAAAGTTCATTAATATTAACACCTGAACGTAAACCGATATAAGCATCCATATCTTTCATTACATTTGCTTCGTATTCTGCTACTTTATTAAAGTGTTCTTCAGTAGCACCCATTAATAATGCGCGATCTACTTTATGATCCTTGATTGATACGAAAGGAAAACCACCAGCAGCATATGCTTCTTTAACTAAAGCTGTTACTAATTCAGTTTCTAGCTTAAAGTTTTCAATTAAGATTTTTTCTCCTGGTTGTAATTTTACTGAGTAATTGATTAAGTTTTTAGCTAATTTTGAAATACGTGGATCTTTCATTGAAAATTCCCTCCAATAATTATAACTATATACCTATTGTAAACTATTTAGTCAGTTTTGTTTACTAAAGGATTCTTTTTTTACTAAAGAATTTGAAAACTTGTTTTACGACTAGTTTAGTGTTTGGTAAAATTTGTAGTATAATACGAAATAAGTGATTAAATTTGTGGAAGGCTAGAATGAAAGGGGTTTTTTCGAATGGATTTAATTTCTATTAGTGCATTAATCGCAGCAGTTGCATTTGTGATCTTAGTTGTATTTATTAGTCGTACTTTATTCCGACTAGAAAGGGTATTTAGAGGTGTAGAGTCTACTATTGCTGAAACACAAAAAGATTTACATAATGTTTGTGTTGAAGCCGTTCAATTAGTACATACTTCGAATCATTTAGCAAATGAAGCTAAAATTTTTGTGAATAATTCGAATGAACTTACGAAAGATATGCGTGAACGAGCAAAATCCCTTGATGTATTAGCTAAATCAGTCGAAGAAGTCGGAGTTACAATCTCAGAAATGAATGAAAAAGTACGAGATACTGCTAATAATGTATCGAATACTGTAAAAGTTAGTACTGAGAAAATGTCCCAAGTAGTAAATTGGGGAAATACAGCAATGGATTTATGGGAAAAGTACAAAACGAAGCGTGAGGGAAAAAAGAAAAATGGTAAATCGAATATCAACGATTCAACAGTTTGATGAACTAATTAACAACGATGAGAAATTTGTGTTTTTAAAGCATAGTACAACATGCCCAATTAGTCATGCAGCTTATACTGAATTTTTAGCATTTGCATCTGCGTATGAGAATGTACCATTGTATTTTTTACAAGTTCAAGATGACAGAGAATTGTCTAACTATATTGCTGAGAAAACGGCAATCAAACATGAATCTCCTCAATTATTTATTTTTGAAAATGGAGAAGCAGTTTATAATACTTCTCATTTTTCAATTAAGAAAGATGAAATTGAAAATGCTTTACTAAAAAAATAAAAAAACTGCACCTTAAATCGTAACTTAAGGTGCAGTTTTTTTATGTTGTTTGAAAAATACACAAAAAATTTGATACTCAGACTGATTGAAACCGTTTGCCTTTCGAGGCGCGAAGACTGATGAGGAGTGGAGTTACTTTTGTCAGTAATTAGCACCGCTTTAGCAGGTGAAGCAACGAAGAAAGCGAGCGTTTGGTGGGCAGTCTGAGTTTTATTCTACGTCAAAGCCAGCAGCTTTCCACGCAGCAGTACCACCATCGATATATGCAACATCAGTGAATCCCATTTTTTTAAGTAAATATGCTCCTAAAGATGCTTGGCCACCAGCACCACATGTAACAAGAACAGGGCGATTTCGATCTGCTAATTTCGGCTCACGTAAATGTTCTGGTAATTCTAAATCAGCACGGATTGGTAGCATTCCAAGTGAGATATTCAAACTGCTTGGTATTAATCCGCATGCACCTGCATCAGCTGCGTCTTGAACATCAATTACTAATGTTTCAGGGTTAGCATTAATTTTTTCACGAGCATCAGCTGAGCTGATCCCTTGTACATTGTCGCGTGCTTCTGCAACCATTTGTTTAAAAGTAATTGCCATTATTACTCCTCCAGTATAATGAATTTAGATATCCCTAAATTTGGAAATCTAATCTATACATTACACCGAAAGTCTTATCCAATTCAAATTGGTGGAGCAAATCATAGGATTTATAGGAAAAAAGTAATAAAAATTTAAAATTAAAACAAGGGAAATGAAGTTAAGTGCAGAAATTATTTATAGTTAAATTATTTTTACATATTAAAATTGAGTGTTGAAAGAAGGAGTAATTATGCCAGAAACATATAAATTTAAAACATCAGATCAGCATTTGCATGCATCTTTTAATAAGGAATATGAACCAATTCAAATCATCCGTTCTGGTGATTCGATTGAATTTGATACGATAGATATCGGTTGGGGTTATTCGAGTAAAAATGGAGAAAGAGTAAGATTCGAGTCAAGAGAGAAGGAAAAAGAATGGGGTCATCCTATGATTGGTCCAATTTTCGTTGAAGGTGCTAAACCGGGGATGACACTTGAAATTAAAATAAACGAATTGAAAGCTGGCTGGTATGGCTGGAATTGTGCAGGTGGTAAAGAGAATTGGCAAAATAATGCATTAGGTATTTCTGAAGAATTAGAAGTAACTTTAAATTGGCTAATCAATGAAGAAAACAATATAGCGAAGACTAAAATAAGAGATATGGAAGTTTCGGTACCATTAGTACCATTTTTAGGAGTTCTAGGTACAGCGCCTTCTGAATCAGGTGTTCATTCAACTATACCACCGAGATATTGTGGGGGAAATATCGACTGTAAGGAGTTGGTTGTAGGTAGTACTTTGTATTTACCGATAGCTGTTGAAGGAGCACTTTTTTCTGCGGGTGATGGACACGCTGCACAAGGAGATGGGGAAGTATCTGGTCAAGCGATCGAATCTCCATTTGATAAAGCGAATTTAACACTTACAGTAAAAGAGGACATAAAGATTAATATGCCACGAGCTAACACACCAGCAGGGTGGCTTACTTTTGGCTTTGATGAAGACTTAAATATAGCAACTAAAACTGCATTAAATGGCATGGTCGAGTTAATTCAAGAGCTATATGCTATTGAAAAAACAGAAGCGGTTGCTTTAGCTAGTGTTTGTGTTGATTTGAAAATAACTCAAATTGTTAACCATGTTAAGGGTGTCCATGCTGTTTTGCCTCATAATATTAATATCACTTCAATTTATAAAAATGAATAGATTTGAAAATTGGAGGTTAATTAAATGCCGTTTTGTACTATAAATAATGTTGATATAAACTATCAAATAATGGGTGAAGGAAAACCAATTGTTATGATTCATGGGTTTACTCCAGACTCTAGGTTAATGCTAGGTTGCATGGAACCGATTTTTACTAAGAAAAACGGTTATAAAAGAATTTACTTTGACCTTCCAGGTATGGGTAAAACTAAGGGTGGAACAAATATTAATACGACAGATGATATGCTAAACATCGTCTTAAAATTTATTGATACGATCATACCGGATCAATCATTTTTATTAGCCGGAGAATCTTACGGGGGATATTTAGCAAGAGGGATAATTGCTAATAGACCTGAAAAAGTCAAAGGTGCTGCATTTATTTGCCCAATGATTATTCCACAATTTGAGAAAAGATCGTTACCAAGACATACCATAATAGTTGAAGATAATACTTTTTTAAATCAATTAAATGAACTTGAAGAAACTGATTTTCGTTCAAACAATGTAATTTTAGATGAGAAAACTTGGGTTCGCTATAAAAATGAAATTGTTAGCGGATGTTCAATCGCTGATCAGGAATTTTTATCCAAAATAAGGAATAACTACGGATTTTCATTTGAAATAGATAAAATTAAGTTTAATGAACCTAGTGTATTTTTATTGGGATTACAAGACTCGGTCGTTGGATATAAAGACGCATTTACTATTCTTGAAAATTATCCAAGAGCATCATTTGCAATTTTAGACAAAGCGAGCCATAATCTTCAAATCGAACAAGAGAAACTATTCAACTCGCTGATCAATGAATGGTTAGACAGAATATTAGATGTAGAAGAAGGACGTAGTATTACTTAAGATAAAAAAGAAGAGTTACTTTGATAACTCTTCTTTTCAGAGTGTTGAAATATAAAATCGTCAATAGGGGAAACGAACTTTAAGTGAACATTTTATAATGATAAAATTAGCATTTTTTGATCTTTAAATGGTTTTAAATGTTAATATGTTTGAGCAATTTCATTATTTCAATAACACTAGAAATGATTTTTTTTAGAAGTTAAAAATATTATGAGCTTTTTTTAGAAAACAAATTCGATTGTTTAGTTTAATATATGTTCAATATTAATTGATCTACAATCTGATTAATTACCACAGTTAGATTACTCTAAGTAAAGGCTATTTGATTAGGGTTTATCGCAGACATTTTTTTGATGAATAAGTTGATTGGAATGGAGGGATGCTCGACTCCTATGGGATTAGCGGGAAGGCTGAGACCCCGCAGGCTTGCCGAGGAGGCGAAAGAATCTCGCCCCATGGAAAGCGAGCATCCTGTAATGGAAATCAACATCACTCTGCTACTTTACGAAAATTTGATAAATAATTGACAAGGTTGTTTTTCAACAGCATGATAAAAAAGCAGACACAAGTCTGCTTTTTTATTGATATCTATGATTTAAACTTGCAGTAGGGGGCGTATGTTTTACTGAATAAAACTTATTTAAAGATTGATCTACATATACCCAGCCCTTCCAGCCTAAGTGAATTGTATCTTTTAAGAAAAACTCATCGTATTCATGTGAAGAAAAATCAGCTACTTGGAATCCAGCATCTTCAATTTGTTTTCTAACCTTTTTGTAATATACTTCTCTACCTTCTTTTGGGAAGCCAGCGTAATCATACCATGGTCCATTTACTGGAACTGAAATAAACAACGCTTGCGTATGCTCTTTTTTTAATAATGCTAATACCATTTGAAGGTCATCATATTCTGGCGATACACCATAGTTACTATTTCGTTTATAATTTTTTAAAGCTGGAAGACGATTTTGAATGTGCTTTATATAGTATTTATTAATTATTCCGAAATGGTTAGAAGTTGACTCACGTTTGCCAATTTTATCAGCAACTTGTGCTACCCGATCCCAGGATAAATCTTCATATTTTGATTTTTTTAATCGGAAGTTTTTATCAGGATCCATTATAACAGTCTCGAAAAGATCTTTCTTTTCAAGTATTTTAAAATAAGTGTAAGCTAACGGTTTTTCAGCCATAGCTTCGAACTTAATTTTTTTGCTATTTGAAATAAAAGCATTTAATTGGGTTACTAATAAAGAGTCTTTTTTGATAATTGATAGCGTTAAAAGTCTCTTTGCAATTTGTCTCTTTACTGAATTATCAATTGTATTATTAAAAACGAATGAATAAGTTTGAAGCGCAGAATAATTAGGTGAAAAATGAGTATCGTCAATGCCATGTGGAATAAACCACTGTGGAGATAAAACAAACACAATTTTTCTATTTTTTATTCCATCACCTAAAGATGCTAAGTCAAGAAAATGAACGAGACTTTGTGATCCCCCTCGACCAATTAGATAGGGAGTAAATTCATTTTTTTCTCCCATAAAAAATCTAGAAGGATGGAAGGGGTCTCTTCTAGCAAGTTCTGAAGACCCAAAAATAGGTAGGAATTTTGGGTCTTTTATCATTTTATCTTGAAGTAGGGTCCCTTGAAATGTTTCAGGGTTTAAGGATGCTGCTGTATTATTTAATCGTTCTTTTGTAATAAATAGTTCGTAAAAAGAATTTGGAAGATACAAAGCTAGTAAAAAAATGAGAATAGCTGTTATCATCCCAAAAAATTGAACTTTTTTCATTTTCTAGCCTCTAAAATCGAAATGATTTTATTTGGTGTTGCCCACTCCTCGCGATCGAAGTCAGAAATCGTCACGTTGATACCGAGTTGTTCTTCAACTTCAACTAATAAGCTAACTGTACCAAATGAATCTAATAATCCTTCTTCAAAAATCAGAATATCTGGGTTTTCAATCACTTCATCTGTATTACATAAATCTGCTAAAATGTTTAAAACTTCTGCTCTTAAATTTTCCATTATACTAATTCTCCTTTAGTTAACTAGATGTCCTGAAAATATTAAAAATCCGAAACAAATAAAATGGAATGTAATAATAACCGCCAATACATGTGTTAGTTTAGTATTTTTCCAAATCTTTTTTTTCTTATTGAATTGTTCAAACCAATCAAAACTACACATCAATATGGCTTGGTATAAACCATAAAGTAGGTAATTAATTTGGATCCCATGCCATGCACCCATTAGTAAAAATAAGGTAGTATAACTGATATAAGAAATATTTCTTCTGTTTTTAACAATTTTTTTCTTAGTCAGTAAGAATACCATTCTCATATATACATAGTCGCGAAACCAAAATGATAAGCTCATATGCCAGCGATTCCAAAAGTCTTTTATATTCCGACTAATGAATGGCATATTAAAGTTTTCAGGTGTTTTAATACCTACTATATAACTAACGCCGATTGCAAATGCACTATAACCTGCAAAATCAAAAAATAAGTACAGACTATATGCATACATATACGTTAGATTTGAGACAAATGTATGCCCGAGTGTAAACTGTGTTTCAAGTATATGAACGTTAATTAAATAACCAATTATATATTTATAGAGAAAACCAATAAAAATTTTATGAACACCAATTTGAAAATACTCCCTGTATTCAATAGCCGTTAGCTTTTTTTGACAATCCTGTTGAAATCTCCTAAAACGATCAATTGGTCCAGATGAAATCGTTGGAAAAAATAATAAAAACTTCAAGAAATCAACAATCTTTATTTCCTTTATACTGTTGTCACGTATTTCAATAATGACTTGTGTTGCTTTAAATGTTAAATAGGAAATTCCTAAAAAGCCTACAAGTGTAGTACTTTCAAAAACCGGTGAAACCTTTACAATCAATAAAGGTAAAATTGATAGAAAAACACTTAAGTAATATACAGTTGAATGGTTTGAGTTCTTCCGATAAACACTATAACCTTTTATTAAAATAATTACCCAAATTATATAAGTAACTAAATAGAAGGTTTGTATTTTAGAAGAGGAAAAGACTAATAATAAAAACACAAAAGAAAGAAATGTTGTGTAGTTAGTTGATCTTTTTCCTAAAAACCCTAATATGACTGCTGGGATTAGCAGAACAAATAAAATACCGAAAAACGTAAAACTACTGTATGGAATCATTGGTGAGTTTGCTCCAATAATTTTTTTCGATCAACTTTACCGTTCGTTGTCATTGGTAAGCTTTGTAAATAACTAAATTTTCTTGGAATCATATAAGTCGGCATATATTTATTTAATTCTTGTTTTAAAAAACGTGTTAAATGATAGTCCTTTTCGAAATCGTGTTCTTTAACAACTACTAAACAATGTAAATCTATACACTTACCATCTTTCATCTCTGGTAATATAACGGCAGAATGAACTAATGGTAATCTTCTAATGTTATTTTCAATGTCCTCAATTTCAATCCGATAACCGTGTAGCTTTACTTGGAAATCAATCCTACCTTTATAGAATAATAATCCGTTATCAAAGTAACCAGAATCACCAGTTTTATAGGCGCGCATGCCATTTATTTTATTGTAGGCTGCATCAGTTTTTAACTGATTATTAAGATACCCTTTACTAACGCTTGGACCAGCTATAATAATTTCTCCTGTTTCACCTTCTGGAAGTGGGTTACCCAATTCATCCATAATGTAAATGATTGTATCGTCTTTCGGCGTACCAATCGGTAATGGGGAGTATTGGTTTATGACTTCCTCAGTAATCTGGACGAATGTTACAGCAACTGTCGCTTCTGTTGGACCGTAAGTATTATAAATCTCTGCTTTAGGAAATCTAGATAAAAGCTGTTTAGCACTATTATTCGATAGTACTTCACCACAGAAAAGAAAAGTCTTTAAGTTGGGTAGTAACAATTCGCTGAAATTTGGATTCATCATACACATCTCTATAAATGAAGGTGTAGAAGTCCAAACCTCAATATCACTTGCCATTAAATAATCGAATAGTGCTTTTGGTCGCTCAATCAAAGATTTTTCAACAGAAATGAGTGTGCCACCAGATAATAACGATGGATATAAATCCATTACTGATAAATCAAAAGAGAAAGGAGCTTGGTTCAAAAAGCGTTGTCCATTGTGTATATTAAAATCCTTCAATATCCAATTGGTAAAACTACGTAAGTTTTTTTCAGTAATTTGTACGCCCTTTGGATCTCCAGTACTGCCAGAAGTATAGATAATATAAAATGTTTCATCTTCTTTAACATTGAACTCAGTTAAAGGTTTGACTAGATTTGTAGAATCAATAATCTTCTGTAGTTCTCCAAAATTTATGATATTAATTGAATCGAAACCAAAAGTAATATCTTTTGGTGTAATTAATAAAGTAGCTCCAGAATTTGTAATCATTTTTTTGAGTCTCTCAAACGGAATAGACTCATCAACAGGAATATAAGCACAACCTGCTTTTACACTTCCTAAGAAAATGGAAATCATTTCTGCCTGCATATGGCCATACACAATAATGGGCTTATTTGTAAAATTATTTTTTATCATCCAGCTAGCAATCGCATCTGATTGTTGCTTTAAAGTTTTATATGTTAACGAATAATCACTATTTTGAAATGCGATAGTGTCTGGGGTGTTAAGTGCCCAATAATCTATTTGTTCAATAATTGATTTCATCAGTTCACATCCTAAAAATCGTTATATATAAAGGTCCCTGTAAATGAATCTTTAAATCCATATAAGTAGAGTAGTGCAAGTAAAATTGATAAATAAAACGCAGTATAAAATAAAAATCTTAATGTCTTTGAACGGAAAATATGGATTTTACCCATTTGTTTTCACCTTTCTTAATTTTTAGCTAGACGTATTATAACACCGAAAAAAAGATGAAAAATTAACGAAACACCTTTTAAAATTACAGGAAGATAATAAATTATTAAAGGTTAAGTAAATTTTTTCTAATGAAAATCTAATGATTAATGGACGAGATTGTTAATACAATTAGGATAAAGTAAATGAAATGAACTTTTGTTCTTAGTTCATTACTTACCATAACTTTAAGATAGTAGGTGTTGGATCTAAAATAATAAAATAGGGGTAAGGTAAAAATAATGGGGAAAAGGGAATATAGGTAAATCCTTGGCCCTGCTCTATGGGAGATCGGTAAATGATGAAAAAGATTTATTTGTTCTTGATTCCTAGTTTCTTAACTGTTTTAATAATGTCTCCATTTTGTAGTTTTATCTGGAATAAAAACTCTTCGAAAGTGACAGATTCGAATTACTCTACTATGAAAAAAGTTGATTATACAAATGATCAAAATAAGAATACTGGAGAGATTGATCGCTACTTACAGCAAATTCATTTTAACGGAGTTGTTCTTGTTAGGAAGAATAAAGAAAATATCCTTAATAAGGGATACGGTTATCGAGATATCCAAAATCAGTTACAGAACACATCAAATACGTACTTTCCAGTTGGCTCAATTTCTAAATTTTTTGTTTCAACGTTGTTAATGCAATTAAAGGAGGAAGGTAAAATATCGTTTAACGATCCGATATCAAAATATATACCGGAATTTCCAAATGGATCAAAATTAACATTATTTCATTTAATTTCACATACTTCAGGAATTAAGAGAGAAAAAGAGTTATTTAATCCAATTTCATCAACTGGTTTAATAAAGAAAATAGTTAAATCAAATGCTCACTATAAACCGTTAAACAAATGGGATTACAATGATACAAATTATATTTTACTTGCTTACGTTATAGAAAAAGTAACTGGAATTCCTTATGGAGAATATATAAAAACACATATTTTTGATAAAGCGAATATAACTGAAATTGGACAAGGTAATGATTTTTATAAAAAAGGGAATCATGCACTAGGTTATTTATTAATTCAATCTAAAAATAATCCGAAGCAATTACGTATTCCAAATTTTAACTATTTATTAGGCTGTGGAGATATTTATTCAACGGTTTCAGGAATACAAAAAATGGATGAGGCACTTATTTCGAATAAGCTTATTTGGGGTAAAAGTTTTACTCAATTTATTAAGCCGTATCAACATCATTATGCATATGGAATTTATAATAAAGGAAAGTATTTATACAATCATGGGGTAGTTCCAGGAATTAATTGTGTGAATGTATTTGATCCAGTTTCAAAAACATATGTAATTGTGTTTTCTAATAGTCAAAAAATGAAGCCAAATACATTTGCGATCGCAATGAACTTATTTAAACTTGTTAACCAAATTAGTTGAGAACAGTTTGTTGTTTGATTGTGAGATTCCAGACTTTTATAAATTATTTCATAAATTAAATAAAAGATACTCATACTATTTTTTGATAAAGAAAATAGGAGGAGTCTAGTGAAAAAGTTTCTATATTATTTCTTATTAATCATAATGACTAGCAGTATTAATTTGGGCTCTATTAAATTTGTTAATGCGGAAACGAAAGCCGGGTTTAATGAAAACTCATTAACGAGACATATTAAAATTATTGAACAAAAACTAAATGATGCCCCGATTAAGTATCCACAAATAAGTGGAGCATCTAATTCAACTGCACAACAAAAGGTCAATAGCATCTTAAAACAAGGGGCTGATTTAGCGAAAAATAATCGTTTAAAGCTATTAGAAGACGAGAAAGAAGCTAAGTCAAAATGGGATGCTAGCCAAGGGCCGTGGAGACCGTATGAATATGTTTATACTTATAAAGTACTGTACAACAATCTTGATAAATTAAGTGTTATTTATAATGAGTATTCATATACAGGTGGGGCACACGGGATGACAATGGGTACTACATTTAATTTTGACGTGAAAACAGGTGATGTAGTTCCACTATCTAAGCTAATAAACGAAAATACAAAATCCGTACAAGAATATGCTTATCAGCAATTACAAAAGAAATATAAAGGATATGTATTAATAAAATCCCCTAACGAAATTGACTTAAGTGACAAAAACCGACTATGGGCATTTGACCATGCGGGAATTAAATTAATCTTTAAAGAATATGAAGTAGCCGCATATGCTACTGGTATGCCTGAAGTCTTTATACCTGTTCAAGTTTATCAATAATAAAAACTTCCTTTCAGCTTTATATTTATTTCCTTTTTCAAAAGAAAAAAAGAACCTCCATTTTTATAAAAGGTTCTTCTCTTAGAGTGTTGAAATATAAAACGGTCAATAAGGAGAACGTTTTATAATTGATCGTGATAAAATTATCAGTTTTTGATGAGCATTTAATGATTATAAATAATAATTACTTATTTTTCCAGAAGTTAAATTAAGAGCTAATTTTTAGAAGAAAAGTTCAAATGATTAGTATATAAGTTGATGTTTAATCTTAATTGACCAGCAAACTGATTAATAAATTTTTATTTTTCCCAAAGTAAAGGATATTAGATTAGGTTTTGAATGTAAACTTTTTTTGATGAATAAGTTGATTGGAGCGGAGGGGTGCTCGACTCCTATGGGATTAGCGGGAAGGCTGAGACCCTGCAGGCAGCGCCAAGGAGGCTCAGGTCTCGCCCCATGGAAAGCGAGCACCCTGCAGTGGAAATCAACCTTACGCGGGCTCCTTTACGAAAACTTGGTTAATAATTGACGAGATTGTTTTTCAACAGCGTGAAAAAGAACCTTCATTTCTAAAAGGTTCTTTTCTTTATTTATTTAATAAATTTGATTAATGAAATTAAACCTTTTCGTAAATAATGGTAGAGTCTGCATTAAAAACATTCATTTGTTATAACAATATAAGAATAAGTTGAACAACTAAATAAAAATTGAATAATCTAAAATTGAGTATGTACGATTAATAAAGTGTGTGCTAAAGGTCGTTAAAAACTAAAGGCAAAGAAGTTTAATAAAACAACTTAATCTTCAATCTGTTCTTTTAATAATAAAGCATAAAGATCTTCAACACGTTCGGACATAAATCTTTGTGAGTCTTCAACTCCCTTATTGTAAAAAATAGGTCCAAGTTTTTGTGATATAAAGTCTACTAGTAACATCGAACTTAATTCACTTAATTCTTCGTCTCTTTCTTGTAAGAAATACGTTTGTAGTTGATTAATCGCAAATTTTTGTTGATCTGGTGAAAGCTTAGTTGTTTTAGACATTAAATTCCCCTCTTTTTTAGTTGTGATATTAGTTTTTTTATTTCCTATATATATAGTATCTCTATTTATTCTTTTTTTGCGAAAATAGTTACACGTAATAAAACTTTTTTGGTAAAATAGTGCACAGCTTGAAAATACTTTTTAATTGCTTTAAGATTAGAATGAGAATAAAATGAGAATGAACTTAAAATAGCCATTTTCTATTTTATAGAATTTTTATGTAATATTATGGAGGGTGTAAAATGGGAGCTTCTACATTAAAAATAAAAGACCTTCAAGTAGCAATTGAAGGAAAGCAAATTTTAAAAGGTGTAAACCTTGAAGTAAAAGGTGGAGAAATTCACGCAATCATGGGACCAAATGGAACAGGTAAATCAACTTTATCTTCTGCTATTATGGGTCATCCTAAATATGAGGTAATCGGTGGTAGCATCGAGCTTGATGGCAACGATGTTTTAGAAATGGAAGTTGATGAGCGCGCTCAAGCTGGTCTTTTCCTTGCTATGCAATACCCAAGTGAAATTAGCGGTGTTACAAACGCAGATTTCTTACGTTCTGCAATGAATGCACGTCGCGAAGAAGGCGATGAAATTTCATTAATGAAATTTATCCGTACATTAGATAAAAGCATGGAATTCTTAGAAATGGATCCAGAAATGGCTCAACGTTACTTAAATGAAGGTTTCTCAGGTGGAGAGAAAAAACGTAATGAGATTCTTCAAATGATGATGATCCAACCTAAAATTGCTATTCTTGACGAAATTGACTCAGGTTTAGATATCGATGCGTTAAAAGTAGTTTCTAAAGGTGTTAACGAAATGCGTGGAGAAGAGTTTGGTTGCTTAATCATCACTCACTACCAACGCTTATTAAACTACATTACTCCTGACTTCGTACACGTTATGATGCAAGGTCGTATTGTAAAATCAGGTGGTCCTGAATTAGCTGCACGTTTAGAAGCTGAAGGATATGACTGGATTAAACAAGAGTTAGGTATCGAAGACGAGACTGTTGGGCAAGAAGCTTAATCGGATAGGAGGGATTCTCATGACAACTGGTACTACAATTCCATTTAGTCAAGAAACAGTTAAGCAGCTTTCTGCACTGCTAAATGAACCTGCATATTTCACAGAGTTCCGTTTAAATGCACTAGCAAAAGCTGAATCACTTTCTCTTCCAAAGCCAGATAAAACAAATATCTCTAAATGGGATTTCTTTGGAAAAGAATTTAATGTTACAGCTGGAAATGTTCCTACAAAAGATCAATTACCAGAGTCAGTAACATCTTTAATCAATGAAGACACTGATCAATCAGTTTATGTACAATATAATGGTTCTGCTGTATATCACTCTCTTTCTTCTGAAGCAAAAGAAAAAGGTGTAGTATTCGTAGATTTACACACAGCGATTAAAGATCACGAAGATCTTGTGAAAAAATATTTTATGACAGAGGCTGTAAAAGTCGATGAAAATAAATTAATCGCTTTACATGCAGCATTAGTAAATGGTGGAGCTTTCTTATACATCCCTAAAAATGTTGTATTAGAAAAACCAATCCAATCTATTTTTGTTGTAGATGGTGAAAACGTACCTGCATATAACCACGTTTTAGTTGTTGCAGATGTAAACAGTGAAGTTACTTATGTTGAAAACTATGTTTCTACATCTGCTGATTTAGATGCGGCTGTTGTTAACGTTGTTACAGAAGTAATTACATTAGACAATGCAAAAGTTCGTTATGGTGCTGTTGATACTTTAGCTAAAGGTGTTACTGCTTATGTTGTTCGCCGTGGTCACGCTGGTCGCGATAGCAAAATCGAGTGGGCACTTGGCCTTATGAACGATGGAAACTCAGTTTTCGAAAATATTACAAACCTAATTGGAGACGGTTCTTTCGGTGACTTGAAAATGGTTACTGTAGGCCGTGGTGAGCAAACTCAAAACTTTACAACAAGCATTATTCACTTTGGTAAAGGTTCTGAAGGTTGGATCTTAAAACATGGTGTATCAAAAGATGCTGCTACTTCAATCTTTAATGGTATTGGGAAAATTGAGCACGGCGCTTCTAAGTCTAATGCACAACAAACTTCACGTGTATTAATGCTTAGTGAAAAAGCTCGTGGAGATGCGAACCCAATTCTATTAATTGATGAAAATGATGTTATGGCAGGTCACGCTGCTTCTGTTGGTAAAGTAGATCCAACTCAACTGTACTACTTAATGAGTCGCGGTATTCCGAAGAAAGAAGCAGAGCGCTTAGTTATTCACGGATTCTTAGCACCTGTAGTTTCGGAATTACCAATTGAAGAAGTTAAAAAAATGCTTGTTGATGTTATCGAGAGGAAGGTTAAGTAATGGATGTTAAAGCAATCCGTGAAGCCTTTCCGATATTAAATCAAGAAGTAAATGGACATCCTTTAGTATATCTGGATAGTGCTGCAACTTCACAAAAACCTGTTCAAGTAATAGAAGCTGTTGCTAACTACTATAAAGAATATAATTCTAACGTTCATAGAGGTGTACACACTCTAGGAACAAAAGCTACTGATGCATACGAGGGAGCTCGTGATAAAGTTCGTAAATTTATTAATGCATCATCTATTGAAGAGATTATTTTTACTAGAGGTACAACTACTGCAATTAATACAGTTGCTGCTAGCTACGGAAGAACGAACTTAAAAGTTGGAGATGAAATTGTGATTTCTTATATGGAACATCACAGTAACATCATTCCTTGGCAACAGGTTGCTAAAGCTACTGGCGCAACATTAAAATATTTACCATTAGAAGAAGATGGTTCAATCAGCGTTGAGCAAGCAAAAGCTACAATTAACTCAAATACAAAAATAGTTGCGATTATGTACGTTTCAAATGTACTTGGTTCAATTAACCCTGTAAAAGAGATTGCAGCTATTGCTCATCAAAATGGAGCAATTATGCTTGTTGATGGTGCACAAAGTACTCCACATATGAAGGTTGACGTTCAAGACTTAGATTGCGATTTCTACGCATTTTCTGGTCACAAAATGTGTGCTCCTACGGGTATTGGTGTACTTTATGGTAAAAAACATCTACTTGAAAACATGGAGCCTATTGAATTTGGTGGGGAAATGATTGACTTCGTTGACTTACAAGATTCTACTTGGAAAGAACTGCCATGGAAATTTGAAGGTGGAACTCCAATCATTGCTGGTGCAGTTGGTTTAGGCGCTGCTATTGATTTCTTAAATGAAATCGGTATGGATAATATCGAAAAGCATGAACATGAGATTGCGAATTATGCACTTGAACAGTTATCAACTGTAAAAGGCGTAACAATCTATGGTCCGAAGCATCGTGCAGGACTAGTAACGTTTAATGTGGAAGATGTGCATCCGCATGATGTTGCAACTGTATTAGATGTGGAAGGTATTGCTGTTCGAGCTGGCCATCATTGTGCTCAGCCATTAATGAGATGGTTAAAGGTATCTGCTACTGCTCGTGCAAGTTTCTATCTGTATAATACAAAAGAAGATGTAGATGCTTTTGTAAGAGGATTAGTTAAAACGAAGGAGTATTTCAGCGATGTCTATTAATCGAAACATTGATCTAGATGCATTATATCGTCGCGTGATAATGGACCATTATAAAAACCCTCGTAACAAAGGGGTAGGGGCAATATCAGAAAACGATGTAACAATAAACATGAATAACCCTACTTGTGGTGATCGCATTGAACTTCGTTTAAAGGTTGATGATGGAATTGTATCAGATGCTCGTTTTGACGGTGAAGGCTGTTCAATTTCAATGGCATCAGCTTCAATGATGACTCACGCAATTAAAGGTAAAAAAATAGAGGAAGCCCTACAGCTTGCTCAACTATTTTCAGATATGATGCTTGGAAAAGATTATGATGAATCAATTGATTTAGATGATATTGAAGCACTACAAGGTGTTTCAAAGTTTCCGGCACGAATTAAATGTGCAACACTTGCATGGAAAGCGATGGAGAAGGGGTTAAAATCAGAATAACTTCTGAGCTTTAATCCTCCTCTTCTATTAGAAGGGAGCAAGATAAATGTCTACTAATTTGCCAGATATTAGTGATTATAAATATGGTTTTCATGATCGTGACGTATCGATTTTCCGTTCTGAACGTGGATTAACAAAAGAAATCGTTGAAGAAATTTCACGCATGAAAAATGAACCACAATGGATGTTAGATTTCCGTTTAAAATCTTTACAACATTTTTATGATATGCCAATGCCTCAATGGGGTGGAGACATGTCTGATTTACGCTTTGATGAAATTACTTATTATGTAAAGCCGTCAGAGAAAACAGAAAAGTCTTGGGATGAAGTACCTGAAGAAATCAAAAATACTTTTGATAAATTAGGTATTCCTGAAGCTGAACAAAAGTATTTAGCGGGTGTATCTGCACAGTATGAATCTGAGGTAGTTTACCACAGCATGAAACAAGATTTAACTGATCTTGGAATCTTATTTACTGATACAGATACTGCATTACGTGAACACGAAGACATCTTCAAAGAACACTTTGGTAAAGTAATTCCACCAACAGATAACAAATTCTCTGCATTAAACTCTGCAGTTTGGTCTGGTGGATCATTCATTTACGTACCAAAAGGTGTTAAAGTTGACACGCCATTACAAGCATATTTCCGTATTAACTCAGAAAATATGGGTCAATTTGAGCGTACATTAATTATTGCTGATGAAGGTGCACACGTACATTACGTTGAAGGATGTACAGCTCCTGTTTATACAACAAACTCTCTTCACTCTGCAGTAGTAGAAATCATCATTAAGAAAGATGCATACTGCCGCTATACAACTATTCAAAACTGGGCGAATAACGTATTCAACCTAGTTACGAAACGTGCTGTTTGTGAAGCGAATGCAACAATGGAATGGATCGATGGAAACATTGGTTCAAAATTAACAATGAAATACCCAGCAGTAATCCTTAAAGGTGAAGGCGCTCGTGGCCTTACACTTTCTATTGCAATTGCTGGTAAAGGACAACACCAAGATGCTGGTGCTAAAATGATTCACTTAGCTCCAAATACTTCTTCTACAATCGTTTCGAAATCAATTTCGAAACATGGTGGTAAAGTAACGTACCGTGGTATTGTACACTTCGGACGTAAAGCAGCTGGATCACGTTCAAATATCGAGTGTGATACGTTAATTATGGATAATGCATCAACTTCTGATACAATTCCATACAACGAAATCTTAAACGACAACGTTTCTCTTGAGCACGAAGCAAAAGTTTCAAAAGTGTCTGAAGAGCAATTATTCTACTTAATGAGCCGTGGTATTTCTGAGCAAGAAGCTACAGAAATGATCGTAATGGGCTTCATTGAGCCATTTACAAAAGAATTACCAATGGAATACGCAGTTGAAATGAACCGTCTGATTAAATTCGAGATGGAAGGTTCAATTGGTTAATACCGTTGTATAAAGATAAACCCTGTTGCCAAATTGGTAGCAGGGTTTTTTTTGAGGAAAAGAACCATTAGATGCATATGTTGTTTTTTTCTCAGCTTTTTATAGTCGTGCTTAAAATCGAAAGAAATATGTCGAGTCCTGTAATAATATCTTTCATTTTCGGTAGATTATTCGTTTTTTGATCTTAAAAATAACACGCCTTCATCCGATTGAGGTAAAAGTCAATTATCTATATAATTCAAATTATATGAAAATTGGATGAGCAAAATTTGAATTAGCTAAGCTTCATGAGAGGTAATTAGTAACCCCCATTTTCAAATTAAACCATTCAATTTTCTTCAACATTATTATGATCATTGAGGAGTGGTTTGAAAGGATGAAAAGGAAATTAAAAAAAATTTCAACCGTTGCACTAGGAGTAGGTTTAGCTTCTAGCAGTTTATTAGCATCATATTTGAGTACCTCTTCTAAAGTCCATGCAACAACGTCAACTCAACATGTTATTATCAATAATTCCCAACAAGAAAATTCATCTGGTAGTTTGAATCAAACTGAGCAGTTACTTAATAATTTAACTCCTGAACAAAAGAAAGCCCTAGTAAATTTACAATCAATTAATGAAACAGGATTACATTTAGCGCCAAATATAGACAAAAATAGTTCAGAAGAAATTTCCGTCATTGTTGAATTTAAACAACCTACTTCAAAAGCTGCGGTATTAGAAGCAGCAACTGAAGGGAAAGTTTTAGACGAAAAAGAAGCAGATAAACTAGTAGATGACTCACATGCCTCTTTTAAAAATGATTTAGCAAAAGTATTACCAGCAAAAGGAACTAAGAAAGCATCTACATACAAAGTAAATCGTACGTTTAAAACAACATTTAATGGTATTTCAATGAAACTTCCTGCAAATCAAGTTGAAAATTTATTAAAATCGGAAGCTGTTAAAGCTGTTTATAGCGATGTAAAAATAAAGGTAGAACCACCAGTTCAGGCTAAAGATATTGCTCCAGAACAAATGGGGTTAGGAATGGCTGATGAGCGCTCGTATTTACAAGTGGACAAGTTACATGCTGAAGGTCATACAGGTAAAGGAATTAAAGTTGGAATTTTAGATACTGGTATGGATTATAACCATCCGGATTTAAAAGCGGCCTTTAAAGGTGGATACGATTTTGTAGATAATGATAATGATCCAATGGAAACTACATATGAGGATTGGAAGAAATCAGGAAAGGCAGAAAAAAACTCCATTGGTACATATTATACGGAACACGGTACGCACGTTTCTGGTACGATAGGCGGTCGAGGTGCAAATAACAGTAAATATGCTACAACAGGTATTGCCCCGGGTGCTGATTTATATGCATATCGCGTTTTAGGTCCTTATGGATCGGGTCCGACTAATGGTATTATTGCTGCAATTGATCAAGCTACTGAGGATGGGATGGACGTTATTAATATGTCATTGGGCTCCGCTACAAATAATCCAATGGATCCTTTAAGTATAGCGGTAAATAATGCTGTTTTAAATGGAGTAACGGTAGTTCTATCTGCTGGTAATTCTGGGGATGGAATGTATTCATTAGGTACACCGGGTGCTTCAGCATTAGCAATTACTGTAGGTGCAAGTGATGTACCTGTTTCCATAGCAAGCTATAAAGGGACACTAGACACAGTCACTGCAGATTTACGCGCAATTGCGTTAGGTTATAAAGATGATATCAAGAACCTGAAAGGTAAATCGCTTCCTGTTGTATATACTGGCATGGGTGCAACAGCTGATTTTGCAGGGATCGATGTAAAAGGTAAAATTGCTTTAATAAGCCGTGGGAAGGGTATTCCGCTTGCTAATAAAATTACAGAAGCAAAAAATAATGGTGCAGCTGCTGTGCTTTTGTTTAATGATAATGCGGCAGAAGGTCATATTCCTGCCTATTTAGCAGAAGGTCAAAATTACATCCCAACGTTTTCATTAACTAATGCAGACGGTCTAGCGTTAAAGTCAAAGGTAGGTAATGGACAAATTAACTTTACTTTTGGAGAGATGAAGGAATTAAAATCACAAGGGGATAATTTGGCTGCTTTTAGTTCTCGAGGACCAAGTAGGACAAATTATGATATAAAACCAGAAGTCATTGCACCAGGTGTGTCCATGATGTCAACCGTTCCTTCTGATGTGGTAAATGGTGATAAAGGAGACGACTATGAGTATGCTTATGCACGATTATCGGGCACATCAATGGCAGCTCCTGTTGTTTCTGGTATTTCTGCTCTTTTATTAGAAGATAATCCTAATATGAAACCGTCCGATGTTAAGAGTGTTTTAATGAATACTGCAGATTCATTAAGCAAACCATATAGTGTTTTTGAGCAAGGCGCAGGACGTGTCAATCCATATGAAGCGATTCATTCAACTATAGAAATTAAGGTAAAAGATAATACAAATATGATTGTAAATGGAGAAATGAAAGTAATTAATGAAGAAACTGGTGGCCTTAGCTTCGGTCGAGCAGTTTTAACAGGTAAGGACATTTCAGATACACGTTCCGTAAAGATTAATAACAACGCGGGAAAGGCTAAAATATTTGATGTGAAAGTACAATATCAAACAGATTTAAGAGGATCAAAAGACGCAGAGAAAAACGGAGTGAAGGTTCTAACCGAAAATTCTATAAAAGTAAATGGTAATAGTAGTAAAAAAACATCCGTGTTTTTATCGATTCCAAAAACAGCAGAAACAGGTATCTATGAAGGGTATATAATCTATACGAACAAGGACAACTCATCAGAGGTGTACCAAATACCGTTTGGTGTAACGTATGAAGAAAACAAATTTGAAGCATTCGACATTTTAGGATCTCATGCAGTAGCTGCAAACGCCACTTTTGATCAAAGTATATTTTCAGTAAGCGGTTTTTTTGTAAACTTTAAATTAAAAGGACATGTTAAACGAATTGATTTCTTATATTTGGATCCAAAAACTAACAAAATCTTGGGACATTCAGGATATATTAGTGGAAATGCTTTAAATCCAAATACAAATTATAATTCTGCAAACTTAGGCTTTAGTACACCATTTACAGGTGATCAAAGTAAGCCGTTTTCTTCTGATCCTGAATATATGTTATCCCAGTTTGATCATTTTTCAGAATTTGTTAAACATGGAAACTATAAATTTAGGGCAATTGCAACGGACGATCAAGGGAATACATTTAGTTCTGACACTTACTTATTTGTAGATAATACGGCGCCAAAATTTAATATCACTTCTCTTCCTCATGGTGTTTACGAATATGAAGATGGACAAAAATCAGTATTAATTTCGGGATCAATTGACGAAGAAAATATTAAAGCGATGAATGAATATGGTTTTACTAGAGATCAATCTGCAAATAAAGTAGCGTTTTATTATAATAGAGATTTACTAAAACAAGACAAAACAGCAAATACTGCAAATGGTATTGTTCCTTTAAATCCAGATGGTACGTTTAATGCGATTATGCCAATTGATGATACGATGTCCATTCTTCCAGTTCGTTTCTTTGGTGTAGGTGTATCAAGTGCAGTTGATTATCCGAACGCACACGTAACCTATTTTGTAAAAAAAGGTACGCAATATGTAGATGCTAAGCCAGATCAGGTTAACTCAACGATGGGAGATACAGCTACTTATACACTAACAGCAAATAATGTGAAAAATGTAAATGATCAAACATTTACTTTTGATTATTTAAATAAAAATTTTGAAATAGAAAATGTAACAGTACGTCCTGAATTACTGAAAAAAGCTAACGTACAGTTAGAACATAAAGAATTAACTAGTAATGGAGAATTGAATAAACATACGATCCATCTAACAATAAATAACTCAGATGGTATAACTGGAACAACTCCAATGGTAGACGTTAAGGTAAAAGTAAAGAATGAAGATTATTATGAAGGGATTTTACAATTGCAAAATCTTGCTTCAACTTATGTGAATACAGACAAAGCGGAAGTCTCTATTCCTAGTTTATCGGTGGAATCTTATGTGAAACCATCATTCTCACAATTAACATTTTCTCCTATTGCTGAAGGGTTACATTACACGTATGATGGAAGAAATTTATACATGAGGGATTATACAAATATAGGTGCGACTGCATATGTTACTGATTCTAACAACAAATTATACAATGGATCGATCACTTCTTATCCTATAACTTCACCAGCTTATGGGACATACCTGTGGCCTAAAGCAACAATTAAATTGCCTGTCACAGATAAAGAAATGATGTTCACTATTCATGTTCCAGGGCATTTTAAATATAGCAGACCATTTACATTATTTAAACAAGCAGGCGATCAGTATCGTGGCGAATGGAACAATATTTATGGTGAAGTGCAATTACAAGCCGGTGATGTGAACGGTGACCAAGTTATTGATGTTATGGATGCCATATTTATGCAAACATATTGGGGTACGAATAAACGTGCTACAGATATTAATTTTGATGGCAAGGTTGATATGGAAGATTTTGAATTTATTGAAAAAAATTATAAATTAAGAAACCCATCAATGACAATTACTCCAGAACCTAAGTTAAAATATAAGGGTATGACATTAGAAAAAGTAAAAGCAGAGTTGGAGAAAATAGAATAGTAGTTAATTAGCTTAATCATTTTTTACTGACTCCGGTACTTAGATGCATGGCAATCTTGCCATGCTTTTTTCTATTAGTAAAATCATGATGATTTTAATTTAGTTATCTTTTTTATGGTAAAATGGTAGAATTTAACTTGTAGGTTCATGTTCTGTATCAAAGGGGAGGGGTTTTTATGAATTTTAACCTTAAAGAAGCGATTGAAGTTTTAGAAAGAACACCCAAATCATTAGAGTTCTTTCTATCGGGTTTATCAGAATCTTGGTTACAGTGCAATGAAGGGGAAGGAACTTGGAATGCTTCTGAAGTAATCGACCATCTAATTGAGTGTGAAAAAACAAATTGGATTCCAAGGGTGAACTCCATTCTTAACAAAGAAGGAAACAACCATTTTCCGCCATTCGATCGTTTTTCGCATTTAAATGAAAAACATGAAAAATCAATAGAAGAAAGATTACTTGAATTCAAGAATTTAAGAATGGAAAATATTAATAAACTGCAATTATTAGTGGATCCTAATAACCATCTGGAATTAGAAGGGATTCATCCTGACTTTGGCTCCGTTAAATTAAGAGAATTATTATCCACTTTCGTCGTACATGATCTAACCCATATAACTCAAATTACAAGAGTGATGGCAAAAAGATACAAAACTGACGTAGGTCCTTGGATTGCAAATTTAAGTATATTAAAATAATAGCAAGTGTTTATAAAAAGGTATTATTTATACTCGGGGAATTCCGAGTTTTTTTATGTTATGTTAAACTGTTAGTTAAATTAAAGAGAAAATATATTTTTAGTGTATGTAAAAAGGAGAGTAATATAGGTTGGATATCATTCTACAAATTCTTATACTCATCAGTATAGGACTTGCTGCAGGAACAGTCGGATCATTGATTGGTTTAGGCGGAGGAATTATTATTGTTCCAATGCTGCTTAATATTGATCACTTTTTATCCGCTTTTTCGACTGTACCAATTCATGTTGCAGTTGGAACTTCACTGATTACAATTGTGTTTTCATCGCTTTCATCCACCCTTTCGTACCATAAGCAAAAACGAATCGATTATAAGAGTGGTATTTTATTTTTAATAGGTAGTGTTCCTGGTAGCTTACTAGGTACATACATCAATTCGCTTTTAAATACAGAGCGCTTTACTTTATTTTTTGGTATATTTTTAATCTGTATATCAGTCTTTCTATTTGTTTCTTCAAAATTAAATAGAAAATCAAAGGAAGTACATAAAGGGATTATACGAACATATACAAATGATGAAGGCGAGGCATATACATATAGCTATAGTCTTCCATTGGCGATTTCTTTGTCTATTATTATCGGGATTATCTCAGGATTATTTGGAATTGGTGGAGGAATATTGTTAGTACCAATGATGGCGTTTTTATTTGGTTTTCCACCTCAGTTAGCTGTTGCGACTTCAATGTTTGTCGTTATGTTTACGACTCTTGGAAGCTCAATTTCATACATAACATTAGGAGAAGTAAATTTCTATTACATTCTTCTACTTATTCCTGGTGCATGGTTTGGTGGGAAAATTGGAGCATATATTAATCAAAAATTAAAAACTGAAACAATCGCATTAATTTTAAGGTTAGTTGTGTTATTTTATGGCATAAAATTAATTATAGAAAATATTTAAAAAAGGATGGTGGAACAATGGAAACAAATCAAACGTTAAATATTCGGTTGTTCCATACAAATGACATTCATAGCCACTTTGAAACGTGGCCTACAATCGTCGGTTTGTTAAAGTCTAAAAGAGAGTTAGCTAAAGGAAAAGGTGAGGCGACACTTACTTTTGATATTGGGGATTTCGTTGATCGATTTCATCCAATTTCGGAGGCCACTTTAGGAAAAGGTAATGTGGAACTTTTAAATGATGCAAAGTTTGATGCAATTACAATAGGAAATAATGAAGGAATTACCTTATCAAAAGGTGAGTTGTTAAACCTTTATGAAGATGCAAAGTTTGATGTATTAGTTGGTAATTTAAACATTTCAGATGAAGGTACCGAGAGTTTCAGCAAGCCTTTTGAAATATATGAAAAAAATGGATTAAAGCTAGGAGTAATTGGTTTAACAGTCGCTTATCCTGTGTTTTATGAAACATTAGGATGGAGTATAAAAGATCCGTTTGAAATGTTAAATAGCATATTGCCAATTGTCAAAGAGCAATCAGACATTGTCATTATACTTTCTCATTTAGGTATGAGAGACGATCAGAGAATCGCTGAACAATTTTCAGGAGTCGATATTATCTTAGGCGCACATACTCATCATTTATTTCCAAATGGAGAGTATGCTGGTGAAACTCTACTTTGTGGAACAGGTAAACACGGTAACTATTTAGGAGAGGTTTTAATTACTGTAAATAAAGAGACGAAAAGTATTATCAATACTGAAGCTTCAGTTACTGAAGTACATACAGTCCCAACATCTTACCAAGATGAAATGACGAAAATAATGTTGGCTAATTTAATGAGATTAAGTAAAGAAATTTTAAATGAACCAGTGACACAACTACCGAGTAACATGGGTGTAAATTGGTTTAAAGATAGTCCATTGCTGAAATTATTAGCAAATGCACTTCGCCAATGGACTAAATCAGATATCAGTATACTAAATTCCGGTATTTTACTTGAAGGTTTAAATAATGGCCTTGTTACTAAGGGTGACATTCATCGGATTTGCCCACATCCTATTAATCCTTGTGTCGTTAAATTGTCTGGTAAGGAATTATTAAATGTTTTAAATCGTTGTGAAGATAAAGAGCTGACTCATTTAAAGATGAAAGGTTTTGGATTTAGAGGGAAAGTAATTGGGAAAATGGTTTACGATGGAATTGCTTTTGTTAATAAAGATAAGAAAAGGAATTTGAAAAAAGAGGATCTATTTATTAATGGCGAGATGTTAGATTTAAATCGAATGTATGCGATCGGAACTTTGGATTTATTTACATTCGGTCATTTAATTCCTGCAATTCGAGATGCTAGTCATAAAAGATTTTTTATGCCTGAATTTATTCGTGATGTGTTATTTTCTGCTTTAAAAGATGTTTAAAATTTATCAAGATTAGACAGGTTACACTTTTGTTTTTTTCTCATATTTTAGAATGAGAAAGGAGCGTTGAACTTGATCAATTTAAGCCCAATTAAAATAGATAATCATACATTTAATGCTGTTACGGTTTTACTTCCGAAAACTACATTATTGGTCGTTATGAATGATAACGGATATATTATGTGCGGAGCATTAGATGTAGCTTTATTAAATGAAAGATTGCGCGATCGTCAAATTATCGCAGGCCGAGCAGTTGGTGTGAAAACAATAGAAGAATTATTAAATGCGCCTTTAGAATCCATTACTGTTGAAGCAGAAAAGTTAGGTATTCAAAAAGGAATGATTGGAAGGGACGCATTATTAAAGATGATATAAAAAAAGCCACTAAATTTTTTTAGTGGCTTCTTGTGTAAACGAAGTACAAAAAAACTGATTATTACAGCGTATTAACTGTTATGAAGAGCCATATATATAATTAAAAAATTGTTCAAGGAGAAAAACAATGAGAGTTGTTGAAGTATCAACACTTGTCCCAGGTACGATCTTAAGAAAGTCGGTTTATAATGAACATGGAAAAATGATCGTTAATGCAAATATTCCTTTAACAGAAGAGATGATTAATCAAATACATAAATTAGCTATTCAATTTGTTTTAGTACATGCTCAATCATCAGAACATTTAAATGGTAAGACAATTATTTCAGACGAACTTCGCACTGATATCACACAAAAAATAGAAGATACTTTTGTTAAATTAATTAGCGAAGATGTTTATTTAAGGGGGCTATCTTTAGAAAAAAACGCATTGAGGCTTAAAGAAATGATAAAATCACTGCAAAACGAATTATGGCAACAGAAGGATGCTTTATCTTTATTGGTTGACGTATTCCTATATGATGAGTATCTCTTTACTCATTCTCTACATGTAGCTATGTATTCTTTAGGAATTGGAACCGCATTAGATTTAAGTAAAATCGAGCTTAATTTACTTGGATTAGGTGCACTTTTACATGATGTCGGGAAGATGGCTATACCAAAAAAGATTTTAAATAAACGGGACCGTTTAACTGAAGATGAATATGCGTTCATGAAACAACATACAATTGCTGGATACGATATGCTACGACAAGTATCTTCTATTCATCCAATTGTTGCGGACTGTGCCTTACAGCATCATGAAAAGATCAATGGGAGCGGCTATCCAAAAGGTCTAGTTTGTGAGGAAATGCATCTGTTCTCAAAGATCATTGGGATTGCCGACTTTTTTGATGCTGTTACTTCAAATCGAGTATATCGAAAAGCAATGCTCCCGCATGAAGGATTAACATTATTAATTAATGGAAGTGATAAATTTTATGATGCTAAATTAATCAGCATATTTAGCGATCTACTAACCGTTTATCCAACGGGATTACACGTAAAATTGAGTGATGGTAGACAAGGAATTGTTTTTAGTCAAAATGATGCTTCTACAGATCGTCCAGTTGTGCTGATAATTGAAGAAAACGGAAGAAAGTTAAGTATTCCTTATGAAGTGAATCTCTATAATGTGTTGAAATTAGAGATTATCGAATGTGATCAAACAATAAAAAGCATTTATTATTAAATGGGATGTTTCAGAGAAATGACTGGAGCATCTTTTTTCTTGTTTTTGTACAAATCCATTAAGAATGAACAGGCATTGACATGCATACCCATTAGAAAGGGGGCATGGATCCGATGAAGAGGTTTAAGTACAGACGTGTTCCAAAAAATAAATTTTTTGTTTCAAAAAGAAAATCTTTTGGCGGATTTAAAACTAATTCAGCTCAAATAACCCAAACAATTCGTAATATATTTCCAAATAAATATGTAGTTATTTGTATTGTTCTATTATTTTTTTCATTATATGCTTTTTGGGAAATTGATAAAATTTTCACTCCAACGATCTTAAAATATTCTGAGAAACAAACAAGACGAATTGCTTCTTTAGTGATCAATGAAGCGTATGAATCGGCATCTAAGGAACTGCAAGGGCAGGATATTATCATTCGGGATGTTGATGAGAATGGGAAGGCGATAATAAGTACGAATACATATTTAATCAATAAAATAATTGGTTCTACTACTTCGCATGTTGAAGAGAATATACGTAGAGTTGAAAATGGGGATTTATCATTTTTATCTTTATCAAAAGCAGAAATGAAGAAAATGAAGGCGGATAATGAGGGGCTTTATTTAAAAGTACCGATTGGGGTCGTTACAAATACAGTACTTTTAGGTAAACTTGGACCTACTATACCAGTTCGCTTTTCTGTAGTCGGTGATGCAGTGGCTAATGTTACACAAGAAGTTAAGCCATTTGGATTTGATAATTCTGTAGTCGAAATTATTATGAATGTAGAAGTAAATATGAATGTAATTATCCCGTTTAGTACAAAATCAACAAAGGTGAAAGTAGAAGTCCCAATTGCTACTGAAATTATCGATGGGGAAGTTCCAAGTTATATTCCATTTACTCCAAATACTCAGGCTAATCCCATCAACAAAAAAGGAAAAAAATAAATTTAATATAGAGCAGACTAACTTAGTACATAAGGAAAAGTTAGTCTGCTCTTTTATAATTAAAGGTTTCAGTTTACCTTCGTTATTTACTTCGATCCTGACGCTCCCAAAGGCGTAATTTTGGATAAGGATCAAATGACCACTCTGAATAACCATTGTCTTTGTAAATACCATAGTGCAAATGTGGAGGGAATTTTCCAGATGTCCCTGGAGGTCCATATCCAGTACTTCCAACATAGCCAATTAGTGTTCCTGGCTCGACTACTTGCCCTCTTTGGAGGTCTTTGTTAAAGCCGCCTAAATGAGCGTAGTAATGATAATTATTATATAAGTCTCGAATTCCGATTCTCCATCCTCCAATTCGATTCCAGCCCTTTGTCTCAATAACTCCATAGCATGTAGACCTTACAGGAGTACCATAATTTGCAAAAATATCAGTACCTTCATGAACTCTTCGTCCGCCAAAGCTTCGAGGTGCACCCCACGTACTACGATAACTATGTGTACTGCGAATTGGTAATGGGAAGGCATTACCTTCTATATTTAATTTTCCGTAATATTGATACAAACTAGCGTATTCATCGATAATATCAACAGTTATTGCTCTTTGGTAGTAATCCCATAGCATCATTCGAATATATTGCCTGGATGGGCCATAGAAATGCAATCGATGAATGAAAGTGTACAGAATATCCTCATCATCTTCTAATGAAGCTTTTCCGTCATTATTTCCATCTAAACCAATGCCGCTAAATAAATGGATAGTAGGAGCGTATGTGTCTTTCTTAACGGGATTTGATAGGCCACTCCAATCCTCTGGCTTAATATAGATCGAAAGGACCCCATTTTCGCGTTTTGGTATATCGTTCCTAACACTACGGACATTTCGTTCATAAGTATCTATAGCTGCAAAGTAATACCAAGGGATAAACGTTAGTGTTTCACCTTTTTTATATAAGGCCATTCGTTCTTTATTAAGCTGAGCTTGATCAATTTCTTCTGCATTTGTAAATGATGGCATTATGAAGGTAACCACCATACAAAAAAGTACAATTATTTTTTTCAAAACCATCATCCTTTAAATTGATTTACATCTATAGTTTGGTTAAAGGAGCGACTTTCATAAATGGGAATTATAGGATAATAGAAATAATCAAACGAAAGTTTTTCATATCCGCGAAAAATGTAGTAATATATAAACTATTGGAAGAAAAAATGAAATATGTCGTAAACGAATAAACGTTGGAGGAATTTCAAATGGCATCAAAAAAAGAAGAATATTTGAGAAAGCCCGAGTGGCTAAAAATAAAATTAAACACAAATGAATCTTACACAGAATTAAAGAAAATGATGCGATCTAAAAATCTTCACACTGTTTGTGAAGAAGCTCGTTGTCCAAATATCCATGAATGTTGGGCAGTTAGAAAAACAGCTACATTTATGATCCTAGGTGCGGTTTGTACTCGTGCATGTCGTTTTTGTGCAGTTAAAACTGGTTTACCAACTGAACTTGATCTACAAGAACCAGTTCGAGTTGCTGAATCTGTAACACAAATGAACCTTAAACACGTAGTAATTACAGCAGTTGCTC
Source organism: Gottfriedia sp. NPDC057948 (assembly GCF_042887255.1). NCBI lineage: Bacteria > Bacillati > Bacillota > Bacilli > Caryophanales > Bacillaceae > Gottfriedia > Gottfriedia sp. NPDC057948. Next base: position 31,827 of record NZ_JBHVPN010000005.1, on the reverse strand, counting down.
GTGATGACTTAAGAGACGGTGGAGCAGCTGTATTTGCAGAAACTGTTAGAGAAGTTAGAAAAGCAAATCCATTTACTACAATTGAAGTTTTACCATCTGATATGGGTGGGAAATTTGAAAACCTTAAAATGTTAATGGATGCAAAACCAGATATTATGAACCATAATATTGAAACAGTTAGAGAGTTAACTCCACGTGTTCGTGCAAGAGCTACGTATGAAAGATCACTTGAATTTTTACGTAGAGCAAAAGAAATTAACCCTAGCATCCCTACAAAATCAAGCATCATGCTTGGTTTAGGTGAAACAAATGAGCAAATTTACGAAGCAATGGATGATTTACGTGCTGCAGGTGTAAATATCATTACATTAGGTCAATATTTACAACCAACGAAAACTCATTTATCTGTAAAAAAATACTATACTCCTGACGAGTTTGCAGCTCTAAAAGAAGTTGCTTTAGGAAAAGGATTCTCACACTGTGAGGCTGGTCCACTAGTTCGTTCATCATACCATGCTGACGAACAAGTAGAAGCTGCTAAACAAGCATAATAAAAAAGCACTAGCCTAAGCTAATGCTTACTGACTGAAAATCAAATTATTTGGAAATTGTAAAAGCACTAGCCCCTGCTAGTGCTTTTATTTTGATTATTATTTTGAAATTTGGTCAAAATGCATGCTTTGTTTATCCACATCAAAGCCTGAAGCTAAATCTTTGATTTTTTGCTCTAATTGTCCATCATTAAGCTGTCCATATTTATTTAGTTGTTCAATATTATTTATATTTTGTAAGGAATTTGAAGTAAAGATATGATAATAACTAGGAAGTGCAGATTGAGCTGTTTTTTCAACTTGCTTTCTAGCTAGTTTTTTATCACCATCTGATCGATAAGCAATCAATACTTCTTGGTCTGTGACTAGTGTAGCTGCATCGTCTATATCAGGAAGCTTTACAACTAAATAAGAAATGAATTTTGACACTTCTTGTTTATCGATAGTTAAAGTATAATCACCATCTTTACCTAAAACATCTTGCTTTTGTAGTCTAGAAAAGCCATAATCTTTGTAAGAGTTATTTGACATTTTAGCATTTACATCGCCTAAATCCATCGGCTTTGTATTTAATTGTTTAGGTGTTGGATTTGTTCGATGTTCATTTTTATATGTTACGTCCTCATAATCAAATTGTCTAGAATGACTTGGACCGAATGAACATCCTGTTAATAAAAATAAGGTTAATAAACAAACTAAATATTTCCGCATATTAAATACCACCTTTTAATAATCATTGTAGAATTAGTATGCCAAAATATTAGTTACATATTTATGGGAGTAAAAGGAAGGAGAATACAAATTGGTTTGCATACAGAATATTTGCTATGAAGTGGTTGAAGATTACCGTGAAGGATTCAATGAAGAAGCTTTTAAAGCGAGATATGCAGAGATCCTTTCAAAGTATGATTACATTGTTGGGGATTGGGGCTATGAGCAACTAAGACTTAGAGGATTTTTTGATGATTCTCAAAAAAATGTTCCATATGATTCAAAAATAAGTACATTACGTGAATATATTTATGAATATTGTAATTTTGGATGTAAATATTTTGTGGTTAAGAAAGTAAAAAATTAAATGATGGGGAAACCCATCATTTTTTATTTTAGGTAAATTACATAAACAAATTTTGTGGATAAAATATTTTTTGATTTTTTGAAAGAATAAAAACCTTGTGGATAAGTTTGAATCTTTCAACAAAAATGTGAATAACTGAAGACTTAATCACAAAAATAGTGGACAACTTTTTAGTTATCCACTATTTTTCAGATTATTTAGTAAAAATAAATTATTTATCCACAGGTTTGAAAAATTAAAAAATAATTTCACTAAGAAAATCTAATAATTCAGCTGCCTTTTCCTCAGAAATTCCGAAAGCAAATTCTAAGTAACCTTCTTCTTTTAAATCATCTGAACCAATAATTGCAAATCGATTACTTTGCATATCCATAATCATAACTTTGCCGTAATGGCGATCAGAATATACTAAAGCAAGATCATGTCTTTGCTCTTCTCCCATAAAGCTTACAAAACGAGTCTTTGCTTGAATAGTGTCATCATATAAGAAAAAACGTTCTGACATTTTTTATTCCTCCATTATACTAAAATAAGATTTGGCTTATATTCTAAATGGTGATGTGCTTTAATAGTCACACAGTTTTCTCATTACAATTAAATGAGTTTCGACTAAGTCTCCACCTAAGAAAGTAACTCCTGTAGTAGCAAAAATTGCATCGTCACCTTTTACTAAATCATTTAATGTTAATAATTGTCTTGGGTTTAGCACATTTTTCTTACAACGTCCCATCCAATGAGCAGAGGTAAGGGTAGCTGCTTCAGTAACTCTTACAATCTAAGTGCTAGTTCACGCTCGAAAAAAAGTCCAACCCCAGAAAAATATTCACCTATATAATATAACAAAAATCGGTAAGAAACGCTTTCATTTGTCGATTTTTTTCGAATTTAGCTATAAAATAAATATAAGTCCATAAAATGTAGAAGATAGAATTGAGAAGGAAGTGTACATATGTACTTTGTAAATCGTCAAAACATATTAGATCGAATTGAAATTTTGAATTCAATGCTTGAATTTTATGAGTCAAACAGCCATCCAAAAAATAAAATAGAAGAATTAGCTTTGGAAAGAATGACACATCTTTTGATTGACAGTATGTTAGATATTGGAAATACAATGATTGATGGCTTTATAATGAGGGACCCTGGAAGTTATGATGACATTGTTGATATTCTAATGGATGAAAAAGTTATTACTGAATCAACTGGAGAATCGATAAAAAAATTAGTTCCAATTCGAAAACATTTATTACAAGATTACACATCTTCAATTACAGAAAAAATAGTGACGACATTAAGCGAAAATATAGAAGCATATAAGGAATTCCCGGTTGCGGTTCAAGCTTTTCTTGATAAGGAACTAGGAGTAATTAATGCTTTTAGTAGTGATGAGGAAAAATAATCTATTTCAGACTGTTGACAAACGCTCGCTTTCTTCGTTGCTTCGTCTGTCTGCGGTGCTCAATACCGTCAAAGGTAACTCCGCTCCTCACCTGCCTTCGCGCCTCGAAAGACAAGCGTTTTCAATCATTCTGGAAATCAAATTTTAGAACTTTGTCTACACACTGGAATAATTTTCGAATTATTTCTCTATAAAAAAACTTTGAATATTAGGCTGTTCGTTTTTTTGCGAAGTGAATAGCCTGACTAGTAAGGAGTGGCAATATGAAAAAATATAAAGGATACTTAATTGATCTAGATGGAACGATGTACCGTGGCGAGGAGCAAATAGAGGAAGCTAGTCTTTTTATAAAGGCTTTGAAGGAAAAAAATATCCCTTACCTTTTTGTAACGAATAACTCTACACGTAGACCAGAACAAGTTGCTGATAAACTTAATTCCTTTAATATTCCAACTACAAAAGAACAGGTCTTTACAACAAGTAATGCCACAGCAAATTACATAAAAGAACAAAAGGCAGATGCTACTGTTTATATGATCGGTGAAGAGGGCTTACAATATGCCTTAGAGGAAGTTGGCTTAACAATTACAGATGAAAATCCTGATTTTGTAATTAGTGGCTTAGACCGTAGTATTAATTACGAGAAATTAGCAAAGGCTTGTATAGCCGTAAGAAATGGCGCGACATTTATATCTACTAATGGTGACATAGCGATTCCGACTGAAAGAGGCTTATTACCTGGAAATGGTTCACTAACATCTGTTATTGCTGTATCTACTACAGTAAAACCAATTTTTATTGGAAAACCTGAATCAATTATTATGGAACAAGCATTAAAAGTTCTTGGTGTTGCAAAAGAGGATACATTAATGATTGGTGATTATTATGATACAGACATTATGGCTGGGATTAATACTGGTGTTGACACATTGATTGTTCATACTGGTGTAACGACAAGGGATATGTTGTCAAATTACGAAACGCAGCCAACTTATTCAGTTGACTCATTAGAAGAGTGGATTAAAAATATCTAAGAAAACATCTAAACTTAAAAAATCCCACTAGTAATTAATTTACTTGTGGGGTTTTTGTGTTATTTCAAATGAAAAAGTGGTCTCAAATGTTGATTGACTTATGAGACCACTCTTTTTTATTCATCTTCAGCTTTAATTTGATCAGCCTTTTTATGTGCGGCACGATGAGCAAGTCGGCTAGATGCAGCAGCTGCAATTGCTCCAACAATGTCATCTAAAAATGTATTTACTAAGCCTGTAGATTTATCATTTAATCTTTCTAAAATTCCAGGCTTTAATTTATCGATGTAACCGTAATTCGTGAATCCAATTGAACCATACACATTTACGATCGATAAGGCAATTATTTCATCAATTCCATAAAGGCCTTCATCTTTTTTGATAATAGCCAACAACGGCTCCTGTAGTTTATCCTGCTCTGCCAAAATATCTAATTCAATACCAGTAATGATGGCATTTTGTATCTCACGTTTTGTCAAGACTCTCTCAACATTATGTTTACACTCATCCAAAGATAAATTTTCATGATATTTATTCTGTAAAAAGAAAACTAAATCAGCAATGTCATCGAGCGAAACACCTCTTTTTTCTAATAACGATAATGCAGTCTTTTCTAAATCGTGATTTAAATATTCCATTTCATCACCTTTTCCTTATCGATTGATTTAATTACTATAAAAATAACTAAAATGGAGATTTCATAAAATAATTAAAACCTTTATTATAAATTCTTTTTAAGAAATAAGAGGATTAATTATATATGATTCGATATCGAACAAAATTCCCCTTTATAAAAAAAGTTAAAACATAATAAAAAATTGTTGAGACATATAATTTATTACTTATGTCTTATCTGTTGAACCATTTGCCTACATATTTTTATTTAGTACCCGAGTTCTTGGCCTTAGTCTTATGCTTGTCGGGGCTGACCAACTCGCTTCCACATTTCATGATGTCTAGTTCCGGCGGGTAGCCCCTCGAGGTCATAAGCCTAATGCCAATAAAGGTAAAAAGCACCTTTCTTGTCCTTAGTCTTATGCTTGTCGGGGCTGACCAACCCGCCTCCACATTTCATGATGTCTAGTTCCGGCGGGTAGCCCCTCGAGGTCATAAGCCAAAGTCCAATAAAAGTAAAAAGCAACTTTTCTTGGCCTTTGTCTTATGCTTGTCGGGGCTGACCAACCCGCCTCCACATTTCATATATACTACGTCATTTTCTCCCTTTTTGTGTATGGCCATTCGGGTTTATATATAGAAAGTGAAAAAGTAGGGTACAGGTTTTTAGATTTGTGACATATATATTAAATAAGTAGGTATAAGAAGGATGTGAGTGATGATGTTTATTCGCAACCAAAACATCATTCAAGACATGTTTACTCATTATCAAATTCAACCAGCTGAATTACTTCAAGTACAGTCATATTACATGTTTTGGCAGCGGAATAGGGTGTATTTTCTTGCACCCATTGGAAATTTAAAAGAAGATGATTTGCAGGAAATGAAGAGTTTAAGTGATTTTATGAGCTCAACCGGAGATCAATCGGTCGCAACCTTTGTTCAAAATGTTCAAGGGTACTATGTGAGTAAGATTGATGGAAATAATTATTCTTTATTTAAGAGTAACAGACAAAATGAACGCAGTAATAATAACGGTGAAGAACTTGCAATTTTTCATTTAAGAGGGAAAAAATATTCAGATGAATTGAAAAGATTAAATAGGATTGGGAAATGGAAGAATTTATGGGAAAAACGGTTAGAGCAATTAGAAAGATTTTGGCAAAGTAAAGTGAATAGTCATCCCGAAAATTTTTTCGAACAAATATTTATTGAATCTTTTCCTTATTATCTCGGAATGACTGAAAATGCGATTCAATATGTTGTAGATACTGAACTAGATGATACTCCTCAAGTCGTTGATGCAGCAACAATTTGTCATCAAAAAATGACTGAAAGAAGACAAAAAGAAATTCATTTTGCGAAAGTACCGATTGAATGGATTTACGATCATCCAAGCAGAGATCTTGCTGAATGGGTTAGGGATGAATATTTAGAGAATCCTGATAATTATCAAAAGAAAATCCTCTCATTTTTTTATGGTTATGAAAAGAAAAGTCCATTATCTACTTTTGCGTGGCGTTTGTTATTTGCAAGACTGCTTTTTCCCGTACACTATTTTGAAACAATTGAAGGATATTATTTGGCAAGGAGCGATGCGGATCGGAAAAGGTATGAGCGTAAGTTAGTTAATTATCTTGAAAACACTAATGAGTTTGAATCTTTTCTAGGTGGATTTTATGATTTGATCGGACTACCAGCGGCTAAGTTAGGGATTCGTGAAATTAAATGGCTAAAATAAAAAATTCAGACTGTTGACAAACGCTCGCTTTCTTCGTTGCTTCGCCTGTCTGTGGTGCTCATTACCGTCTGAGGTAACTCCGCTCCTCACCAGGCTTCGCGCCTCGAAAGACAAACGTTTTCAATCAGTCTGAATATCAGATTTTTGGTTTTACATACAAATATATACAAAAAAGAGAGGGTTTTTAACCCTCTCTTTTAGTATTGTAAATATATTAGAATACTTGCTCTACCTCAATTACACCAGGTACTTCTTCTAATAAAGCTCGCTCAATACCAGCTTTTAATGTAATAGTTGAACTTGGGCAGCTGCCACATGCACCTAAAAGGCGAAGTTTAACAATACCATCCTCAATATCAACTAAATCAACGTCTCCACCATCACGTAGTAAAAACGGTCTTAATTTATCTAAAACTTCTTGTACTTGTTCTTTCATGTCCATTCATATCGACTCCTTTCACTAATTTTATTATAATCAGTTAAGAGGAAAAAATCTATTACAGAGTACTTTGTGTGTTTGAAATTATTTTCGGACACACCCTTATTGTATGCTAGGAGGAGAAAATGAGTAATAAAATTTTAGTGGAAGTTTTTGGAGCTGAAGTAATATGTGCAAGTTGTGTAGGAATGCCATCATCAATTGAAACTTTTGAATGGCTTCAAGCTGCACTTCAAAGAAAATATCCTGACTTAGCCTTTGATTTTCACTACATTGATATATTTAATGTAGTGAATAATGAAAAAGAAGATTTCGCTGAACGAGTAAGAAATGATGAATTTTTTTATCCAGTAGTTTTAGTAAATGGAAATGTTGTAGGTGAAGGTAATCCAAAATTAAAAGATGTTTATAACGCTATTGAATTATAATGAATTTAAACCCCTTACAAAAATTTAAGGGGTTTTTTATTGAATATAGATTGTTTTTCTGTAGGGGTCTTATTGTAATTGATTCTTTTCCAAAAAAATTAAAATGTTTTAATAAAATTCACTATTTTATGTAAAATGCTGAAGATTTACATGATAGAATAGAAGTGTAAAGACAAATAAATTACAATTTTTGGCATATATATAGAATTGGGAGGAGGGGTGGAATGGTTACGATCAGTTTATTTGTAATTGGAGTTTTATTAATTATTATCGAAATGTTTTCGTTAACCTTTGTATTCTTGTGGATTGGTATTGCGAGCATTCTAGCATCAGTTGTAAATTATTTAACAGGATCAAACACCTTTACTTTTATCGTTTTTATTGTTAGTGCATTAATTTTGTGGCTTAGTACAAAGAAATTTGCAAAAAGAATCCACCAGCATAAAACGATAGAAAATGGAGTATATGCATTAGTTGGTAAAGAGGTGGTTGTAGCTTCTGTTGAAATAAATGATGATACAGTAGGCACGACCAAAATTTATGGTGATGAATGGACAATCCGTTCTACTGAACCATTATTTTTAAATGAAAAGGTAATTGTAACAAAAATAGAAGGTGCAACTTTATACGTGAAAAATAACTAATTGAGGAGAAGTGCTATGTCTGATGTAAGTTCTATGGTTGGTCCAATTATTATTGGTATTATTGTTTTATTTGTTGTGTTACTTTTATTATCAAGTATTCGTATTGTTAGACAATCTGAAGTATATCTAGTAGAACGATTAGGGAAATTTCATCGTAAGTTAGAGAGTGGAATCCACGTTGTAATGCCATTTGTTGAACGTGTAGCTAGTAAAAAAACATTGCGTGAGACTGTGGTAGATTTTCCACCACAATCAATGATTACAAAAGATAATGTTAGTATCCAAGTAGACTCAGTTGTCTTTTATCAAGTAACTGATGTTGTACGTCATGAATACGAAATTGCTAATCCACTGTCTGCGATTTCCAATTTGACTGCTACTACGTTACGTAACTTAATAGGGGAATTAGATTTAGATGAAACTTTAACAAGTCGTGATACAGTTAATAATAAACTCCGTTCAATTCTTGACCAAGCAACTGATAAATGGGGAATGAAGGTTAATCGTGTAGAGATCCGAAATATTATTCCACCTGTTGATATTCAAAATGCGATGGAAAGACAAATGCAAGCAGAACGTACACGTCGTGAAAAAGTATTAAATGCACAAGGTGAAAAAGAATCAAAAATCCTGAAAGCAGAAGGGGAAAAGCAATCAAAAATTCTTGAAGCAGAAGGGGAACGTTTAAGCCAAGTTGAAAAAGCTCGAGGAGAAAAAGATTCTCAAGTTTTACGCGCTGAAGGGGAAGCGGAAGCAATCATTAAACTTGCTGAAGCGAAAGCTAGAGGGGAACAACTTGTGTTAGATGTTTGGAGAAATGCAGAGCCAACTAAAGAAATGGTTCAATTGCGTTCAATGGAAGCATTAGAAAAAGTAGCTTACGGTCATGCATCAAAACTTGTTATTCCCACAGACGCTACAAAGCTTTTAGGGATGGTTGAAAGTGTAAAAGAAGTTATTAAATCTGATAAAACAGAATAAAAAAAAGCCCCTTAGCAATTATGTTAAGGGGCTTTTTAGCATATTAATTTTGTTAAAAAGATTTGTTAATCAACCATTGTGGTATTTATACATCCATAAGATTCCAGACTTAATTAATCTTGGAACACGTCCGAGTAGTGGGCGTTCATTGAATAGTCCAAAACCATGTTTTTTACCTAATGAGCCCATAATACCTTTTAATTTTATTTTAGGCATTACTTCTGGAAGGTCTTCACCTTTCCATTTCTTTTGTAAAACCATAACGATTTGTTCTGCTTGAGCTTCCGCAAGCTGTGCAGAAGGTGCATATGGTAATGATGCACAATCTCCCACTACATAAACATGCTCATCGTTTGGCATGTGATGATATTTCGTTACAACGATTCTTCCTGTATTGTCTTTTTCTACGTCTAAATTGCGGACAACTTCAACTGGTTGAATTCCCGCTGTCCAAATAACAGCGTCACAATGAATTTCATCATCATGGTTAAATAAAGTATTTTTCTCAACCTTTGTAATGTTTGAATTGCTAACAATTTTTACATCGTGCTCAATGAACCAGTTTTGTACATAATAACTAAGTTTTTCTGGAAACATTGATAAAATTCGGCTTCCACGATCAAAAAGTAAAATTTGTAAATCGCTTCTACTTTCTCTTAGTTCACTAGCTACTTCTACACCACTTAAACCAGCACCTACAACACCGATTACTGAATTAGGAGGTAGACTGTTTACATTTTCATAAGCGTTTCTTGTTTTTTCAATTGTTTGAATACTATAAGTATGTTCCGGTGCACCAGGTACATTATGGTATTTATCCTCACAACCTAAACCGATAATTAAATCATCATAAGAAACTGATTTTCCATTGCTTAATTCTACTTTCTTGTTTGCCGTATCAATTGTAGTAATATCTCCATATACAACCTTTAATTTCTCATGAGTTGGTAATGGTATTCTAATGTGTTGCTCTGGAACTGTACCTGCAACTAATGCATAATACTCAGTTTTAAAGCAATGAAAAGAATTTCGATCAATCAATGTGATATGAACATCCTCAGGTAAATCAGATGTTAATAGACGTGACAAAGCACGAATATTTCCATATCCGGCACCTAGTAATACGAGGTTTTTCATAGTTGATGTTCCCCTTTTGTTTTATTAGCGTTGAATGAAAAAATTTTTCTATTTTTCGACAATTATATTATATATATTTTATGTTAAAATAACAACGCCTAACTCGGTAAAATAAAGCTCATTCCATTTATTCTCAAAAGGATTGACGTTTTTTAAAAAAAAGAGTAACTTTATGATGAGCAAGGAGTGAAAAATAGTGAGACCATTAGTCGAATTTTGTATAAAAAACCTAGCAGACGGTGCACAAAAAGCTTTAGAACAGCTTGAACGTGATCCAAATCTAGACATACTAGAATATGGCTGCCTTGGATATTGTGGAAAATGTAGTCTATCACTTTTTGCACTAGTTGAAGGGGAAGTAGTTACTGGAGAAACGGCAACCGAGCTAGTAGATAATATTTATATTTTCTTAGAAGAAAATATGTTGATATAAGAAGCACTGTTAATAATTAACAGTGCTTTTTTCTATTTTTCGAGCTATTTCAACAATATTTTAATCTTCCTTAAAATCCGTTTTACATCTCTCGAACATTCCCTAAATCAAACAATTCAATATTAGGGAAAAATTACAATTCTTTAGATTCATGACATTAACCAATATTATTTTTATTACGTACACTATTTTTAATTGTTGAGCAAAATTAATGCAAAAAAAATGAGCATTCACCTAAGTGAAGCTCTTAAAATGTTTCTATATCGAGAAACGGGGGATGTTCTTATTGTGCTCAATTCATTTAAATTTTATACTTGTATTAATAAAAAAAGTAAGGAGTCATGAAAATGAATTCTTTTCGTTATACAAAAATGCATGGATTAGGAAATAACTATATTTATGTAAATATGTTTGAAGAAAATTTAAGAGAAAAAGAGCTTTCTAAACTTGCAGTTGAAGTTTCAAATATTAATACAGGTATTGGTAGTGATGGAATGATATTAATCTGTCCATCAGAAGTTGCAGATGTAAAAATGCGAGTATTTAATAATGATGGGTCAGAAGCTAAAAATTGTGGTAATGGTCTTAGATGTGTAGCTAAATATGCATATGAACATGGAATTGCAAATAATACTTCATTTAAGATTGAAACGATCAGTACAATTGTTGAAGCAACGGTACATGTTGAAAATAATATTGTTAATCAAGTAACAGTAAACATGGGGAAACCAATATTCCAAAGATCACAAATCCCAATGATTGGTGATGACCAGGAATATGCTAAGGACAGAATTTTCTTTGAAGAAAAAAGCTATGAATTTTCAGCAGTTTCGATGGGAAATCCACATGCTGTTTTTGAAGTAACTGATATAAAAAAGGCACCATTAACAACTTTAGGTCCAATTGTTGAAAAACATGATTTATTTCCTGAAAGCGTAAATGTTGAATTTATCGAATGTTTGCCGCATAATGAGATAAATTTCGTTGTATGGGAGCGAGGTTCTGGTGTAACTCAGGCCTGTGGAACAGGAGCTTGTGCTGCAGCAGTCGCTATGATACAAGAAGGTAAATATAAACGAGATGAACCGATAACTGTTCACCTCCAAGGTGGAGATTTACAAATTACTTGGTCTGCTGATGGGGATGTATGGATGAAAGGCCCAGCAGTTACAATAACAGAAGGCATATACTATACTCAAAGAGGAGTGAAATAAATGATTACAGTTACTGAACAAGCAGGTTTAAAAATTAAAGAAATGATTGAAAACGAAGAAGATCAAAACACTTTTGTACGCTTGGGAGTAAAAGGTGGAGGTTGCTCTGGACTTTCATATGGACTTGGTTTCGATCCACAAAAAAATGATGATGACACAGAATTAGAATATCATGGCATTAAGTTTTTAATTGATAATGAAAGTGCTCCAATTTTAAAGGGAGTTGTAATTGATTTCAAGGAGTCATTACTAGGTGGAGGATTTACAATCGAAAATCCAAATGCAATCGCATCATGTGGATGTGGTTCTAGTTTTAGAACAGCTACGAATGCAGGTACACCTGAAGAGTGCTAATTCAGACTGCCCGCCAAGCGCTTGCAATCAGTCTGAAAATCAAGTTTTTAGTACTTTGTCTAAACACTGATAGGATACGTTTGTATCCTATTTTTTCTATTATACAAACTAGGCAAAATTCTTAATTGTTAATATTTTTACAAATTCAGGGTAAATTATTGAATCTTTTTTGAAGTTGTGTACTATTATATAGTGTAGATAAAAATTTGAATTAGTTTTTTAAGAAGTTGGTTGTGAAATGGTTCACGAATTGTGTTGTACTTTGTTCAATATATCACAAGTAAGATTAAAATTATTTTAGAAACATTAAAGAACTATGACCTGGTTGTACTTTCGCAGTTGAACCAATATATGTTATAGCATGGTTGATTGCTGTTGGTGCTTCACCAAATCTAGAAGCAATTAGTTTAACTTTTCCATCGTATGTACAAATATCGCCAGCAGCATAAATACCTGGACCATTTGTTTCCATGTGTGAGTTAACAATGTATAAATGCATGTCATCTATAATAGAATAATATCATATTTTATACCGATTAACTGAGGTGTGGATCAAAAAATAACCAATTTCGCTTAATATTTTGAGAATTCTACCGATTAGATTTATGCTTGAAATCTTACACAAAAAACTTTAATATTGTTATAGGCTAATTGTTAACATTTTGTGACAATTATTACGAAATATTTAGACAAATCTCCCTATATAAACGTTTGCTCACTTATGTACTAATTTATAATGAGTTAGATTGCTCACTATTGAGCTTAGTTATAAATTTAGAGATATTACGGCAAATTGTAGGTACTTAATATAATTTAAAAGGATGGTATGTATATCATGAATAAGCCTAAGATTGTAATCCTTGGAGCTGGGTACGGTGGAATTATTACTGCAACTCGACTTCAAAAAACATTATCTGCAAATGAAGCGGACATTACACTAGTAAATAAAAACAGCTACCACTACCAAGCAACATGGTTACATGAAAATGCAGCAGGTACATTACACCATGACCGTACACGTCTTGATATTAAAGACGTGATTAATCAAGATAAAATTAACTTTATTCAAGATACTGTTACTCAAATCAAACCTGAAGAGAAGAAAGTATTACTTTCTAATGGCGAATTAGATTATGATTATTTAGTAGTTGGACTAGGTTTTGAGTCAGAGACTTTTGGAATTAAAGGATTAAAAGAACATGCATTCTCAATTGCTAACATTAATGCTGCTCGTCAAATTCGTGAGCATATTGATTACAGCTTCTCTAAATACTACAACACTCCAGTTGAAAAGCGCGATGAGTTATTAACGATTATCGTTGGTGGTGCTGGATTTACTGGTATTGAATTTGTTGGTGAACTTGCAAACCGTGTTCCAGAATTATGCAAAGAATATGATATCGATCGTGATTTAGTTCGTATTATTTGTGTAGAGGCTGCACCAATGGTATTACCAGGTTTTGATCCTGAATTAGTTGACTATGCTGTTTCTCAATTAGAGAAAAAAGGTGTAGAATTCAAAATTGGTACAGCTATTAAAGAATGTACTGAAGATGGGATCATCGTTGCTAAAGGTGATGTAGAAGAAAAAATTAACTCTGCAACAGTTGTATGGGCTGCAGGTGTACGTGGAAATGCATTAGTAGAGGAATCTGGTTTTGAGGCTATGCGTGGACGTGTAAAAGTTACAAAAGATATGCGTGTTCCTGGAAATGACGATGTATTCATCGTTGGTGACTCTGCTTTATTAATTGACGAAGCAAGTAACCGTCCATACCCACCAACAGCACAAATTGCAATTCAACAAGGATTTAATGTTGCACACAACTTAGCAGTACTAGTTCGTGGAAAAGGTGAATTAGAAGAATTCACACCAGACATTAAAGGTACAGTATGTTCATTAGGACATGATGATGCAATTGGCGTAGTTTACGGTAAAAAATTAACTGGTTGGAAAGCTTCATTTATGAAAAAAGTAATTGATAACCGTTATTTATTCGTACTTGGTGGACCAATGTTAGTTCTTAAAAAAGGTAAATTAAACTTGCTATAAGCATATTAGGATATTAGCTCGACGTAAGTCGGGCTTTTTCTTTGTATATTATTTAAATGTGAATTGGCAGCAGGGGTTGACGTAGTTTCCAATTTTAAGTATTAAGTGTAGGTTCAACTACGCCTCTGTCTTCACCTAAAAAGCTCGCCAATAGACGCGTTTTCTTTATCGTAAAGGTGGTCATTATAGATGAGTAAAAGAGGCAATGTATGGTTAGGGGTAGCTGGTTTAGTGAAAGACTCTGACGGAAGATGGTTAGTTGTAAAGAAAAAATATAGTGGCTTAAAAGGTTTATGGTCTTTACCAGCAGGTTTTGTAAAACAAGATGAAACTATTGACCAAGCAGTTTTAAGAGAGATTAATGAGGAAACAGGCGTAAATGCAACTTTAATTGGTTTAATAGGTGTTAGGACTGGCGTGATTCGCGAAGAAATTAGTGATAATATGTTAATTTTCTTATTACAGGCAGATGATACAACGATATCGATTCAAGAAGAAGAGTTATCAGATGCACGTTTTATATCTGAAGAAGAGCTACTAAAGGATCCTACATCTTCATTACTAATTAAATACTTAATTGAAAATCCGCCGAATAAACCAATGAATGTAGTTAAAGGTTTAAACCCAGGAAATCAATTCCAATATACAACCTATCACTTTATTAAGTAATTTTTCAATAATTTGAATTTTTTTAAAATTGACGATAGGACAAGAAGGTTTTACACTGTATATAGAAAAAATGTGGGGTGTTTTTTATATGGTGATGAGTATTCCAGTTTTACTAATTTCAATTTTGTTATTTTTCGTATTAGCTTTTGGAATCGGTTTCCTTGCAAATATGCTTTTTCGAACAACTTGGTTTATGGTAGTAATCTATCCACTATTAATCGTTATGATTGTGGACAAGATTAGTACGGTAAAATATTTTACGAATACTACTGTAGCTTTTGAGACATTAAAGTCAAACTTAATGGCAGTAGGAACTGGTGATATTGTTATTTTAACAGCAGGTTTAGTAGGGGCAATTATGTCAGGAGTCGTAATCCTTTCATTAAGAAAAAATGGATATCAAATGTTCTAACTTCTAACTTTCTCATATATGAGAAAGTTTTTTTTATATTTTTTTTGTTTTAGGGAAAGATGAAAAGATGAAAAGGAGTGAAATGATTCATTGGGTATAAATAAAAAATTATTTAGACGTGTTATTTTATCTATTTTATTCATTATTGCTTTGTTTTCTTCTTTAAAAATCCTTGCAAATATTCAAGTAGCTACTATAAAAGGCTGGTTTAGTGAATCAATTGCAATAAATAAAGTATTTGCTGAAGAAAATAAAACGATCACAAATGAGAGCATAATGATTACGATGGCAAAAAACATCGAACATAATACGAATTGGAATAATTATAAAAAGGTAACAGTTACTGCAACTGGCTATACAGCTGGAAGAGAATCGACAGGAAAAAGTCCTAAAGACCATTCATATGGAATTACTTATTCAGGTGTGGAAGTAAAGAGGGATTTATTTTCAACCATTGCAGCCGACTTAAACGTATTTCCGATAGGAACGGTTTTATTTATTCCTGGCTATGGATATGGCGTGGTAGCAGATAAAGGTGCAGCGGTAAAGGGACATCATCTGGATTTATATTTTCAAACTGTTGGAGATGTATTTGAGCATTGGGGAAAGAAGAAATTGGCTGTTTATATAATAAAGCAAGGGTCAGGAAGATTTACTGAATCAGATCTTAAAGAATTGAATGAACAAAACTCATTACAAGTATTTAGGCAGCAATCAAAGAATCAAATTGGAGAATAGATTATGGAAAAAATAAATTATAGCTTAACAATTAATGCACCAATTGAAGCTGTTTTTGAAGTTGTTGATTCAGATGAGCATTTAAAAAAGTGGATGGATGGTTTCATAGAGAATAAGTATGACGAAAATTTTAACAGAGAAAAACCTGTTGGTCATAAGTTTAAGCAAAAGTTAGAAGAAGATGGGGAAATTCGAGAATATGATGGTGAAATCATTTCTTATAGCCCGCCAAAAGAATTAGGTATTCGATTAAAGCATACTAATTTTACAGCTGATGCGGTCTATCGCTTTTTTTCTGTTGAATCAAATCAAACCCGCGTAGATTATGAATGTAGCTTGGAAATGTCTTCAGTAGTAGCAAAAATGACGGGCTTCATATTCAGTTGGTTCACAAAACGAATTGTAGTAAAACAAATGAGTAGTTTAAAAGAATATGCAGAAAAGCGATTTGATGGTGTATTATAAAAACATGCCCCTTGCATTAATAGCAAGGGGTTTACAACGTTAATAGGATATTTATTTTGAATAAAAGGAAAATCTTTTCATTATCTCGAATTTAAAATAAGTAAAATTTTATAATAAAATAGAAATTGTTATCTTTTGTTCAAACAAGTAAGCAAAAAAACAGAGTTGTTTAAAGGGAGTAAGCTTTAATGGAGAGGTGGAGGCGTAATGGAGGAGAAAATGACCTTAATGCATGCTTTAGGCATGACGATAGAGTCTGTTGAAGAAGGAAAAGTAGTGATGAAAATGGAGGTAACGGAAAAAGTACACCAACCGTTTGGTTATTTACACGGTGGTGCTTCAGTTGCTTTAGCTGAAACAGTTGCGAGTGTAGGAACGTTTTCGATGATTGATCAAGAGAATCAACTTGCTTTTGGTCTTGAAATAAACGCAAATCATTTACGTTCTGTTCGTGACGGTGTCGTAACAGCAGTCGGAACTGCAGTACATACAGGTAAAACGACAATGGTTTGGGATATAAAAATTTACTCCGAGGATGAGCAGTTAGTTTGTATCTCGAGATGTACAGTTGCGATTAAAGATAAACGAAATTAACATAAAGAGCTGCTAAATTACGATTGTAATTTAGCAGTTTTTTTATGACCGAGGATATCAAGCTAATAACACTTGGTAAATGGAACAGTCAGGTTTCTTAAATATTAAAATGCAATTTAAAATGACTATTTCTAAAAAGAAAAAATAGAAACTCATCAATTTTATCGTAAACTTATGGTAAAATAATTAAGTTGTGTATATAAAATTTCGAAGATAAGTGAGACATCCTCTATTTAAGGAATTAGAAATTTTTGAGATAGAGAAGAAAGGAGACATTTGATGAAAAATATATATTACACAGGCTTTAATGCACTTTTATCAATTATTATGTTTACGGTCGCCATTACATTAAACTTCTTTCAAATGACTATAAACTTTTTATCAGTATCTGGTATTCTACAACCACTTACAGATCTACTTCCAGAGAAGGAAATTAGAATCCTTACATTTCTAGGTATAGCATTTCTTTTCTATTTAGTTTTGAGTGGATTCAAATTAATTTCTGATATGATCTGGCAATTTGCGCTACTACTATTTTCAAAGGACAATGAAGGAGTCGACTTATTAGCAACAAAGAAATATTCTTTCGTCTTTTTAATAGGTGGATTAATTGCTATCTTTTTAAATAAATCTTTAGTGTATATTGCTATTATTTTAATAGTATCAGTAATTGCATTTTATATTTTATTTTTAATAAAGCAAAGATCTAACTATACAATTGTAGGGGTCATTGGTTTTATAATGATCCAATTAATCGTTTGGGGATTAGTAGGAAGCGGAGTTGTATATGGCGCTTTTACAGTTCTAGCTAAATTTAAAACTTCAATGCCATTTTAAAAAAGTAGCACTTTTGAGTATCTCAAAAGTGCTACTTTTTTGTTTATAGATTAATATAATTGGCCATTCACAACGATATTTTGCCATATGCGCTGAGTAGGTGGATAAGAATAGTTTTTAGGAATTGGGATTCTTTGTTTATCATTACCAATCCACGTACCAATTGTATAATTTGAAGTTAACCCCATGAACCATAGATTCGTATTATCGTTAGTTGTACCTGTTTTACCGCCAATATAGTTTAACGGCATATAGATATGTTTAGCCGTACCATCTTTAACTACAGAGTTTAACATGCTTCTCATCGTTTCGTTTGTTGATGGATTGTAAACACGAATTGCTTTAGGTTCATTATCGTATAATACCGTACCATCTCTTAACGTGATTTTTTTAATTGCGGTATTTTCATAAAATACCCCATTGTTTCCAAATGTAGAGTATGCATCTGCCATTTCTAATGGTGACATACCGACATTGAAGCCACCAAGAGCACGACCTAGCTCTACACGGTCTTCATTTGTAATCGTTCTAAACCCAAACTTATCTAAGTATGAATAACCTACACGTGGTGTAAGTTGCTCATATAATCGAACTGCAGCCGTATTAAATGAGTTCTGCATAGCAGTACGTATAGTTACATCCCCGTATTCTTTTTTACTATCATTTTTAGGACAATACGTGCCTTTACAGTAGTTATCTGCGTTTACTTTTGTATCTGGTGTAGCCCCAAAGGTTTCGATATATGGTGCATAAACTAGTAATGGTTTAATTGTTGAACCTGGCTGTCTAAATGATTGAAATGCTCGATTTAGATTGTGAGGTTCATAGTTTCTTCCACCAGAAATAGCAATAATTTCATGTGTATCATTTCTTATTACAACTGCTGCGCCCTGTGTATTTGTTGAAAGCGTTCCTCGATTAACTGCGTTAACTGTCGCTTGTTGTACTGAAGGACTTAAGCTTGTATAGACTTTTAAGCCTTGATTTTGTAAATATAATGCTCTCTCTTGAACAGTTTTTAATTTTTTTAATTCAGTTTGTTGTGCCGCTGATAGCTTGCTAGTATTAAATTTTCCTTTTTTACCAGCTAAAATACTCTTCAGTTCAGAATCTACGTAAGAATAGTAATCAGGATATTCCTGTGTTTTACTATCTTTCTTTAGCGTAATTTTTTCTTTCATAGCAGCAGTATACTGTTGTTCAGTGATTTTTCCCTGATCTCTAAGTATACCTAAAATTCTTTCTTGACGCTTCTTAGCATTATTAAAGTTTTTCAAAGGATCATATAAAGTTGGGTTATTTGGAATTGTACATACGAAAGCTGTTTGAGCAATACTCAAATCTTTTGCCGATTTGCTAAAATATGCTTTACTTGCAGCTTCAATTCCATAGTTTCGATTTGCAAAATAAATTGTATTAATGTACATTTCTAAAATTTCATCTTTAGAATACTGTTTTTCAAGTTGTAAAGAGATTTGAATCTCTTTTATTTTGCGTTCGACTGTACGTGCTTGAGTTAAATATAAGTTTCTTGCAAGTTGCTGAGTAATTGTACTAGCTCCCTGTTCTATTCCACTATTCGAAACATTCACCATAAATGCCCTAGCAACTCCAAATAAATCAATACCTTTATGTGTATAAAAATATCGATCTTCGGTAGAAATAAAGATATCTTTTACTAGTTGCGGAATATCACCGCTTTTTAAATTAATTCTATTATCACCAGAAGCAGGAATATAAAAAGGATTATTATTTCGATCATAAAAAACACTGTTCTGTGATAAAGAAACAACAGGCAGTTCTTCTACCTTTTTTTTGGGAATATGTTTTGAAGTCTCATATGCCATCATAGCTTGCTGAGATGTGAAATAAAAGACAAGAAAGCTTATTATAATAATAATAAATCCAATAATTTTTTTCATAATAGCCCTCTATATACTTTCTATTTTTTAATTCGTTTAAGAAAAAATTAAACGAACGATATTATTTTAACACGATTTTTCATCTTGATGGGTATCTTATGTTATTTTTTACACAAATTGGTTGTATTAATAAAATAAGGAATAAAGTTGAAAATAGGCAATTTGTCTTACTTGAATATTCGTTAATCATATAAGACAATAAGTAAAAATCAGAAAATTTATTTTTCTGGAGGTGAGGAAATGAAAGAGCAGTTCCTGTTTATTGATTTTGAATTTACAATGCCCGATGGAAAATCAAAAGGAATTAAATTTTTTCCGGAAATCATTGAAGTTGGTTTTGTAAGTGTCATTAATGATGAGATTAATCAAACATATTCTTCGTTTGTTAAACCGCTGCAATTTCCAACGTTATCCTCAAGATGTAAAAGGTTTCTAAATATCTCTCAAGAAAATGTTGACCATGGAATACAGTTAAAAGAACTTGGAGAAATATTAAATGAAGCGACAAAAAACTATAGAACCACAGTGATTACTTGGGGCAACATGGATATGAGAGTATTAAAACATAATTGCGAGGCTGCGAATATTTCATTCCCAATTCATGGGGAAGTAAGAGACTTATGTCTTGAGTATAAAACCTTCTTCGGTAACCAAAATCAAACTGGCCTTTGGAACGCAATGAAAGAGTATGGAAAAGATGGAACTGGAAATCACCACAAAGCACTAGACGATGCATTAACAACATATCATATTTATAAATTAGTTGAAAAAGATAAGCAATACATGAAAAAACCTGCACCAGCGACTTTGGGAGACTTAATTGATTTTTCATTACTAAAGAAAAGAATATCTTCATACTAAAAACCAATTGATTTTAAATCAGTTGGTTTTTTATTTTATTGAATAACAACCATGTCAATTAAATTACCAAATTTTCGAAAAGGAGTAGAGTGATGTTGATTTCCACTACAGGATGCTCGCTTTCCATGGGGCGAGATTCTTTCGCCTCCTCGGCGCCGCCTGCTAAGGTCTCAGCCTTCCGGCTAATCCCATAGGAGTCGAGCATCTCTTTTGTTCCAATCAACTTATTCATCAAAAAAAGTCTGCAACAAAACCTAATCAAATAGCCTTTACTTAGAGTATTCTAAGAGTTGTATATTAATTGCTTGTAGGTCAATTAATATGTGAGCATTAATTAAACTAATCAATTGAATTTGTTTTACTAAAAATAAGCTCATAATATTATTAACTTCTGAAAAAAACTTACTAGTGTTATTGGAATCATGAAATTGCTCAAACATAGTAACATTTAAAACCGTTAATAAATCATCCAAAAAAAAATAATTTCAACATTAAATAAATGTTCATTTAATGTCCGTTTTACCTTTTGACCATTTTATGTGGTTGAAAGAGAGATTCTGAAGTTAAGATCCTAATTCACTGACATATTTTATAAGTGCGAATAATGGAGTTAAATTAAATGTTTTTAATATTTTTTGATGTATAAGACGTTCATGAGTTTCACTTACCATTGGATTACAAATAGAAAATCATTAGTATCTTAACTATCAATAAAAAATCTCTCGACCAATACCTCATTTTTCTTTGATTATTAAAGAATACTTTGTATAATTGGCAGTGGGAGTGATGGGACTATGATGGAGTTTTTATATTTTCCTGAAGATAAAACAGAGTATATACCTGCCGTTATTTCATTAATCATTTTTATGATAGGTGCATTTATTACTTTTTACTTAATTAAAAAGGCATCGCTGAAAGAAGAAAAGCGTATAACAGAATTAATGGAATCAAAAGAAAAAAAATCATTACGTGAATAAAATAATTCAAAATGGGGACTTAATAAGGAAGGTCTCTTTTTTTTGATTTACATCACATTTTTATCACATTTCTGTGATAGATTTATTTTTGTGAATTTATTAGCTAAATAGACTAATTCAAATCTGCTCAACAAAGCGAGTTTAAAACATTAACTATATCGATCTAAAATTTAAGATCTGTTTAATTTAGCAGAATCTTAGGAGGAAATACATATGAAAAAACTACTAAGTCTATTAATTGTCAGCATTATGATTACTGCAGGATGTTCTAATGAGAAGAAGAAGGAACCAGTAGTTGAAAAACCAGTTGATGTAAATATACTTCTGCCGACATCCGATATAAATTTAAATAAAGAAATTACAATACGTGCTGAAGTTAGTCAAAATAATAAAGCTGTTTCTGACGCTGATGAAGTTCAATTTGAAATTGGTAAAAATGGTGAAGATAGTATTGCCATGCTTGATGCAAAAAATGGTGCAGATGGTATTTATTCAGCTACATACAAATTTACTGATCCAGGAGATTACTATGTAATTGCCCATGTTACTGCTAGGGATCAACATTCAATGCCTAAAAAGGATTTTAAAGTTCAAACTACTACCGCAACTAGTAATAGTAATGGTGAAAAAAGTGAGCATGAAGCTCACAGTGGAGATGATCATCATGGCAATGTAATGATTCATTTAATGGGTACTGAAAATATAGATGCAAATAAAGAAAATCTATTTACGATTCATCTTATGACGAATGATGGAAAACCGCTAGAAAAAGCGAATGTGCGAATTGAAACATGGAAAGATGAGCAAGGAAAGCATGACTATACTGATGCAAAAGAAGCTGCACCAGGCGAATATGAAGTTAAGTATACTTTTAAAGAAAAAGGAACAAATACAGTAAAGGTTCATGTTGAAAAAGAAGAACTACATGACCATACTGAAAAAGAAGTCACTGTAAATTAAATAATAATGAAGGCTATCCTATCTTTGATGAATAGAAGGATAGCCTCTTTTATATAAAAGCTTGAAGTCAAGAGCTACTGACTGATATCGCTTTTATGGGGGTGAATATTTTGAGAAAAATTTCGATTTTCAGTACGATTTTACTTTTCTTATTTTGTACTGGCTGTGTGCCAAATAATATGTCACACATTAAGGATTCGGAAAATGTCCTTATTTCAGTAAATAAAAAAGTGGGAAGTTTAACGTTCCTAAATTTAGATGACTTACATAAAGTAACAGATTGGAATTTAAATAGAGATGTAAGTGGAGCAGTATTATTACAAGACGGAGAAGATATTGCCTTATATCATCCAACGAATCCAAAAATAGATATTTATCATCTTTCAACAGGGGACCATGTCGATAGTTGGAACGTTGGTATTGGTATTACTAATATAATTTCTTTAAAAAGTAATCAGGTGATTGCTGTAACGAATGGAAAAAAGAATAACATTACATTTTTAAATCGTAAGGGTAAGGTTCTTAAAAAAATTAAAATAGGTAGAAATCCAATTTCGATGGTTGAAGATAGGATTCATCATAGATTATATGTTAGCTTGTTTAATGAACGAAAAGTAATTGGAATAAACTTAAGTAGTTTTAATATTGAACAAACAATCGAAGTACCGTACACATCGGTAGGCTTAATTTTAAACAAAGATTCATCTGAACTATATGTTGGGGGACATGGAAATGGTGAAGAGGAAAATGAGGACGTAAAAGTATATTCAACTATTACTGGTAAGCAACAAAAGTCACTTCATACGCCTTTAATGCCTATTTCGTTTTTTCAAAATGAAGATGGATTGTTTACGATTGCCCATGGAACCAATCAAATTTATAAGTTAAATCCGAATGTAGTTAATCAGACTAAGTTTATTGAAGTTGGATCGAATCCATATACAGCTATTGGTTTTAAACATACTGCGTATGCAGCTAGCTATGATTTAAATAAGCTGTACGAAATAAATACGACAACGATGAAAATTGAAAGAGAAGTTGCAGTAGGAAGAGGACCTTTTCAATTATTGTTAAGAGAGGGCATTCGTCATGATTGAAAGAAAGATATTGATTGTTGATGATGAACAAGAAATTTGCCAATTGGTTGGAATGTATTTAGAAAATAGTGGATATAGTTGGGACGAAGCAAACAATGGTGAGAGTGCATTGTCAAAAATAAGTCAATCAAACTATGATTTATTAATTTTAGATATAATGATGCCGATAATGGATGGATGGACCCTTTGTAAAAAGATTAGAGAAACATCAAATGTACCTGTGATTTTCTTGACAGCAAAAGGTGAAGAGTGGGATAAGGTAAATGGATTAAAAATGGGAGCGGATGATTATATCGTAAAACCATTTAGTCCTGGAGAATTAATTGCAAGAGTAGATGCAGTTTTAAGAAGAACGAAAAATTCGGATGCTTCCGTTTTACAGATTGGCCAAATCAAAATAAATGAAAAGTCTAGGAATGCTTTTGTATCAGACAAACCTTTATCACTTACTTTAAAAGAATATGATTTGCTTCTTTTCTTTTGTAAGAACCAAGACCACGTTTTTAGCCGCGAACAAATTTTAGAAAAGGTTTGGGGTTTCGATTATTTTGGTACAGCTAGAACAGTTGATACACATATAAAAACATTAAGAATTAAATTAGGACAGGATGCAGATTATATTTCTACGGTTTGGGGTGTAGGGTATAAATTTGGGATAAACGGATGAGGAAATTACTCTATTCGTTATCGTTTTTACAAAAGCTTTGGTTAACGATTTGTTTAATCGTAATTTGTACAACAATCTTTTTCTTTTTAATGTTTCAGTTTGCATATAAGCAATTATATGTTTCATATGTTCGTTCCACTTTAATCCAAGAAGGTACAAGTTTAGTAAAACATTATCATAAAACGAATAATGTTAGTGACTTTTCAGAATTTGTTTCAAAATTTGATGCTGTTTCAAATGCCAATGTTTTATTTATTAGTAATCCAAGAGATTTAAGTGCATGTATCCCTTATAATGTAAGCCACCAATCTTTCATTACTGAAGATGATCGTGAAACTTTATTAAAAGGAAAAGTGATTACGAAGACAGGATTTGAAAAAAGATTTAAGCATCAAATTATCGGTGTCGTTGTTCCGGTTGTAAAAAAAGAAAAACTTGAAGGAATTATTTATTTACACTTACCTTTAAGGAGTGTTACTGAATTAATCCAACAATCAAAATGGATCTTTACGATTAGTACATTATTATTTGCTTTCATTATTCTTTTAATTGGCAGAAGTATAATAAAACAAATGATTAAGCCTTTATCAAGAATGGAGCAAATATCTTATAAAATGGCAAATGGTGATTACACCGAACGTATACACTACAATAGTGGTGATGAAATAGGAAAATTAGCTACTGCGTTTAACTCGATGTCTGATTCTTTACAAAAAGAAGATGAAAATAGAAAAGAGTTTTTAGCCAATGTTTCTCATGAATTAAGAACGCCGTTAAGTTATGTTAAGGGATATAGTGAAGCAATTTTAGATGGTGTAATAAAACAAGAACAACAACTAAAATATGTTGGTATCATTCAGAAAGAGGCTAGTCGGATGCAAAGATTAGTTAGAGATTTACTTGACTTGGCCACATTAGATGGTCAGCAATTTCCACTTAGTCAAGAACCTAATGTAATTGCTCAGCTAATTGAAGATACAATCGAAACATATTCTCAGATTCTTATTAAACGGAATATTAAAATTCAAAAGAATTTAGATGAGACGATTATCGCAAATGTTGACCCAGATCGTTTTCAACAGGTAATCCACAATTTACTTGATAACTCAATTCGTTACACACCTATAGGTAAAACGATTTATATTACACTATTTCAAGATAAACAAGTTACGTTGGAAATTTTAGATGAAGGAAAGGGAATTCCATCTGAAGAGATTCCACATTTAGGAGAAAGATTTTATCGAGTCGATAAAGCAAGATCAAGAAACGAAGGTGGAACTGGATTAGGACTTGCTATCGTAAAGCATATTATTGACCAACACAATGGTAAGATAAAATTTATGAATATAGATGGTAAAGGTTTGAAGGTTATTATTACTTTGCCGATATTTGAAATATAATAAATGTGAAAAAGAGTCCAAGGTTCGAGGACTCTTTTTTTATACAAAATTTGAAATACGTTCATAAATATGTTCAGGAATTTCTTCAGGAATTAAGTGTCCTGCTTCTGGATAAGTATATAAAGTTGAGTATCTTAAATCTCGATGCAATCTTTCGCCTACTTCTAATGGAACTACTTTATCTTTTTCACCCCAAATTAATAGAGTAGGTACAGATATATTTTGTAAATCTTCAGGACTTAAATCACCTTCTCGATCACGAATCATCTTTGTTAATGCTCTAAAAATTTCATCTTGTAAAAAAGGTTCCTTGTATCCGTTTATCATCTCATCATCGATTAACTTCTGATCATGAACAACTGAAATTAGTGAATTCATAATGCCTTGTTTAGCTAAATGCCTTTTTATATATAGATAGAAAAAAGGAAAATAAGATGAAATAATTAAATGTGGATTTGCCCTTCCTAAATAACCAGAACTACATAATAAAATCACTTTTTTAACAAGCTCCGGTTCTTTCTTTGTTACATATAAAGCAATTTGCCCACCCATAGAATGTCCGACTAAATAAATGTTTTGTAAATTTAAATGATTTACAAGAGAGATTACGACATTCGCAAAGTTATCATACGAATATTTAAAATTTAAATGTTTTCCACTTTTACCAAACGGGGGGAGGTCAATTACGACAACAACATGATCTTTTGAGATAAAAGGGATTAGTCTTCGGAAACTGAAGCAAGATGATAAAAAACCGTGAATTAATACAAATACTTTTGAATCTTGCTTATTGCTATTATGGTATCCGTAAAGTTCATAATAAACATCAAGTCCAGAAACCTTATATGTTGACTGCATTGTTCTAGAATGATTCATCATCCAAACTCTCCTTTAAGTTTTTGGATTATTATGTCCAAACAAAAGGAATACATTCTATATCTAAGTAATGCTCTGTATGTCACCATATGTTATGCAAATCGCTAAAATACTTTTAAATTATAAGTTTTTCGTCAATTCTAAATAGAGACAAAGTATTTATTTAAAATAATTGAAATAGCCCAACCTTTAAAGTGACTATAATAAGTAAAGGGATTTTAGAAAAGAAGTGCCATTTATAAGTAGTGAGCAAACTTTAAAAGTTGGTCTGTGTGTGCTAAAATTTAGTTAGTGGAATTGAACGAAAATTAGGAGTGTTTTGAATGGCACAAAACTACAATATTGGAAAAGTTTACACTGGTAAAGTAACAGGGATTCAAACGTATGGTGCCTTTATTTCACTTGATCACCAAACACAAGGACTAGTACATATTTCCGAAATTATTAATGGATATGTTCGCGATATTCGAGACTATATTTCTGTTGGGCAATTAGTAAATGTACGTGTACTGTCTATTGATGAGATGACAGGAAAAATAAGTTTGTCTTTAAAAGGAGCAAGTATCGATCAAGGATTTAATGGTGACGAGAGCTTAAAACATGCAGCTAGACTATTAAGAGAGCTTAAACCTGATGGATTTAGCACCCTGCATAAAAAATTAAATGAATGGCTTCGCGTTGAGATGAAGAAAGAAAATATGACGAATTAAAAAGGAAGGGGATACCCTTCCTTTTTAATTCTTAGAAAAGTATAGATACAAAAGAGACTAATTCGTCTGCGATTTATCTAACTTCATTTGTTTCAGGATGTGTTCCTAGCTCTTCTGAAGGTTTAAATAATAAGCCAAGGTTAATTAATCCTGAAATACCAACGATACCATAAATAATTCGAGCAAATGCAGAATCTGCACCACCAAAAATTGCTGCAACTAAATCAAATTGAAAAAATCCAATTAAACCCCAGTTTATAGCCCCAATAATTGTAAAAATAAGTGCAATACGTTGTAATGTACTCATATAGGTTAACCTCCTTTTTTATGACCTTCTAACATAGCTTTCCTCAATTGTTTTTGTTTATGTACTCAAAAATAATTATAAGGAGAAATGTCTTTTAAGTTTTTGTTAATTTTTTCACATAAATATAATTGCATTTACTTGCTTTCAATTATTTAATTAGGTACATTGTAAAGGTATTACAACTATTTAAGGAGGTTTGATGTATGACTTCTCATATTAAATTTGACTATTCAAAAGCAAAAATGTTTTTTCAAGATCATGAAATATCATATTTAAGGGATGCAGTGAAATTATTTCACCATACAATTCATGAAAAAACAGGAGCAGGTAGCGACTATTTAGGATGGGTAGAGTTACCTAATGACTATGACAAAGAAGAATTTTCTCGAATTCAAAAAGCAGCAGAGAAAATTAAATCAGATTCAGACGTTCTTTTAGTAATTGGTATCGGTGGATCTTATTTAGGTGCACGCGCTGCAATTGAAATGTTACAACATTCATTTTTTAATATTGCTTCTAAAGAAGAAAGAAAAGCACCTCAAGTTTTCTTCGTAGGAAATAATATTAGTTCTACATATATGCACGATTTAACTCAAGTTTTAAAGGATAAGGATTTTTCTATTAATGTTATCTCAAAATCTGGGACAACTACTGAACCAGCTATTGCATTCCGTATTTTTAGAAAGCTGTTAGAAGAAAAATATGGTGTTGAAGAAGCTAAACATCGTATTTATGCTACAACTGATAAAGCACGCGGGGCATTAAAAACGGTTGCTGATGAAAAGGGATATGAAACATTTGTTATTCCTGACGATGTAGGTGGACGTTATTCAGTATTAACTGCAGTTGGTTTATTACCAATTGCTGCAGCGGGTATTGATATTGAACAAATGATGAAGGGTGCACAAGATGCATATAGAGAATACAACTCTTCAGAATTAGAAGATAATCAAGCATATCAATATGCAGTTGTTCGAAATGTTTTATATAACAAAGGTAAAACAATTGAGATGCTTGTTAACTACGAACCATCTTTACAATACTTTGGAGAATGGTGGAAGCAATTATTTGGAGAGAGTGAAGGGAAAGACCAAAAAGGGATCTATCCATCTTCAGCAAACTTCTCAACGGATTTACATTCTCTTGGACAATATGTACAAGAAGGTCGACGTGATTTATTTGAAACAGTTTTATCTGTTGAAAATCCTCGCCATGAATTAACAATTGAACTTGAGGATAACGACTCTGACGGATTAAATTATCTTGCTGGTAAAACTGTAGATTTTGTTAATAAAAAAGCATTTGAAGGTACAATATTAGCTCATGCTGACGGTGGAGTACCAAATCTAATTGTTTCATTACCAAAATTAGATGAGTATACTTTCGGTTATACAGTATACTTCTTTGAACTAGCTTGTGCGATGAGTGGATATTTACTTGGTGTAAATCCGTTTGATCAACCAGGTGTTGAAGCATACAAGAAAAACATGTTTGCATTATTAGGTAAACCAGGATTTGAAGAACTAAAAATGCAATTAGAAGAACGCTTAAAATAATATAAAGACAAAAGGACCGTTGTTAAATTTACTTTAACAGCGGTTTTTTTATTGAAATTACAAATTAATATTCATGTTTTTACTTAATAAGAAAATACTATTAAAAAAGGAGGAGAAAAGCATGTATCCTTTAAAATCAAAATTAGAGAATGCAATATTTCCGCTTAATGATATTGAGGGGAAATTAAAAAATCATGGATTTGTAATTGGAGCAAACTGGGAATATGATCATGGGAGTTTTGATTTATTAATGCAGGATGATGACGGGTATCAATATTTAAGATTACCTTTTAATGTTACTTCAGGTTCGTTAGATATGAATGGAGCAGTTATACAATTTGATACTCCCTTTTTATTAACTCATATTTATAATGAGGGGCTAGATGATAATGTTGGTTTAGAGGGGAATTTAACTGGATCATTAAACCAGTTCCAAGAACCAATTGAAAAAGATGGAAAAGTTCCTAGAAAATATCAAATAAAAGGGTTTGAAATTCTTAAGAGAATTGAGGACGAACTTTTATAAAAAAAGAGCCAACCCTTTTGGATTGGCTCTTTTTTGATAGCAATTGTTAAGTAAGTAAGATAAGAAAATCATCTTTTGCAATTTTAATACTTTTATCGGGTCTGATGATTGTTTGTTTATCTCGAATGATTCCAATAATCATTTTATCGTTGTTTAATTCTTCAACTACAATATCGAAATAAAATTTTCCAATCATTTTTTGTTCAACTTCCAAGATTTTTACTGTAAAGTTTTCTAATTGATTTGTTAACTTAAGTACAACATCTGAATATCCTCTATGCATAATCGAACCTGACATTACAAAGGAAGTTAACAAATTCGCTTCAATTATTTCATTGGCGCCAGCTCGATTTGCGTTAATAACTTGATTTTTGGTTAAGATTTCTGCGATACAATTAATTGATTGGTTAAGACCTTTCGTAGCGATGATTGTTAAAATTGTTTGCATATCAGCATCTTGCTCATTTTTATTTTGATCAGCTGTAATTAAGATTGTTTTAGCAAATTTTATATTTGCTTTTTCTAAAACTGAGTCATTAGAGGCAGAGCCTTTTACAAAGTGCACCTTATCTAAATCATTAGGTAATAACTCTAAACTTTCATCAATTAATACGATAGAGATCTGGTTTGAAGATGCACGTAGTTGTTTAATAACATTCTTAACTCGTTCATTCCAACCTACTATTATAATATGGTTCTTTCTTGTAAATGTAAGTGTACCTCTAAAATCCGCGTCTTGGTTCCTAAATGTTTGTGCCGTGAATGAAATCATATAAAAGGAACCAAATCCAGTACCTAGTAGAATTAATATAACTGCAAAAAAACGTCCAACTGGAGATAAAGGTACGTAATCACCGTAGCCTACTGTAAACGTAGTTACTATTGACCACCACATACCGTCCCAAACAGTTGGAAAAGTAAATGGCTCAGCGAAATGGATGATCGATCCGAAAATAGCAATCAACGAAAATAAAATTAAAGTAATTTTTAATAGTGTATAGGATTTAAAATAGATAGGTTGGTTACGAAATACTTTCAAGCTTATACCTCCATCGCAATTTCGTAACACTTATTTTTACCAATATGCAATAACTTATCACTACTATATACTTTCTATTTCAATTCCACGGATGTTTTTTATTTGTTCAATATCATAATAAATTTCTGTCGTTCTTCGTTTATTAAACACTAATAATTTCATTTGGACATAATGTTCATCATTATTTAATCCTTTAATTTTAATGTTTTTAACTGTAATATCGTGAGCGGTAATTTGATCAATGACAATATTTATATTTTCGCTTCCTAATACTGTTAGCTTCAAACTTATATCTCTTTCTTTTAATCTTTTAGGACCAAGCTTGTTAATTAGGTAAGGAATTAATTCTACACTTATTATTAATAAGCCTACACCTGCTAATGCCTCGGCGTAAAAGCCAGCTCCAACAATTATTCCGATACCCGATGCTCCCCAAATCATTGCAGCTGTTGTTAATCCGGCTATTGTATCATTACCTCTTCGGAGAATTACTCCAGCTCCAACGAAACCGATTCCTGATACTATTTGAGCCGGTAAACGTAACGGATCCATGGTTATATTTAAATAATCACTCCCATGAAATGAAAAGGCAGAACTAATAGAAACAATTGTTAATAGGCAACTCATTATTGAAATAACAAGGCATGTTTTTAATCCAAGAGGTTTTCTTTTTAACTCTCTTTCTAAACCGATAACGGAACCTAACATTGCTGATACTAGTAATTTTATGAGGATATCTGGTTGTAGATCCATTTTCTAAACCCCTTTTCTATATAGTTTATGGCTAATTCGACATTGCCTATTACACTTCCTTCGTAATATATATAAATTTTTTTATCATTTATAAAAAAAATGAGAAAAAGGGCTTGTCATAATCTAAATGGGATGTTATATTTATATACGTCGCCAAGATGGTTCGACAAAAAACGAAATGAAGCAAAAAAAATAAAAAAAAATATTGACTCGCTGTTGAAGAGATGTTAATATGAAAAAGTCGCAAATGACGCGACAAAGTGAACTTTGAAAACTAAACAAAACATGAAGTAAACGTCAATTATTAGTTTTTTGAGCAATACAAGATTTAAACTTAACTTTTATGGAGAGTTTGATCCT